>NATP01000119.1 GCA_002085375.1 candidate division Zixibacteria bacterium 4484_95
AAAGCGGGAAACGGGATTCGAACCCGCGACCCCAACCTTGGCAAGGTTGTGCTCTAGCCAACTGAGCTATTCCCGCATTACATAACTAATATATTAACTTTGTATATCATGTCAAGATGAATTAAGACGATACATTTTGTGTATCAAAAATCCATTTTACTCAACATTTCTATCAATCAAGGGCAATTTCCATCAACCGGTTCTGGTCCGAATCCCTTGAAATACAACACCAGAAAAGTAACATCAGATGGCCCAATCAAACAATCACCGTTGGCGTCGGCTCGCCAGATGGCCGGGTCAGGAGAGGGGTTATATCCCTTGAAGTAACCCACCAGATAGGTAACATCAGCTCCGCTTAACCTATCATTATTGTTTACATCACCAGGAACGAAATCAGAAAATATCCTGGCAGAGAATACATCCTGGTTCAAATTGCGCACATCTGTCCATACCATTTGTATCTCGCGCTCCCAAGCTGATATTCCTATATATTCCCCTATAAGACCAGCTAACGCAGCATGCCCCGGGTCTGAAGAGACGGTGCTTATTCTGTGGTTGACCTCCCATGTCTGACCACCATCGGTTGAACGGGTATAGTAGATGTTATAAAGTATGTTATTCGGGTCATCCCGACGGTCCAGAAAACATACATGGATAACACCATCGCTATCAATAGAAAGCCACGGGTGAAACTGATCACTGCCGTTGAAGATTGGGTCATCGTTAACTCTTACTTTGTCCGACCAGGTCATACCACCATCGGTAGAACGGCAACACCAGATATCCCAATCGTAACTACCATCTGCATATACAATGTAAAGGTTACCATTAAAATTACTTTCAGGATAAACATCACATGACATCGCGGGAAAAGGAAATGTAAGTATACCGCCATTAAGTTCCGAATATGCAGAATCCAGGTAAATGGCATCAGATTGCGGCTCAAAAGAAGTGCCGTAATCGGTGGATTTGGCAAAAGATATACGGCGCGGATTTCGATGGTCATACCAGGCAACATAAACATCACTGTTAGGTCCGACCGTTACCACCGGCCACTGCACATAATCATACCCGCTAACCGAAACTCCCACAGGCTCCGAAAACGTTTGAGCGTCATCCGTAGAAGTGGCGCATACTATCTGGGTGCCATAATAATCTGCTTCAAACCTATCCCAGACACAATAAATATTCCCATCACCACTCCCTCCCGTCTGGTCTATTGCTAACCACTGCTTATCCTCAAAATAATCCTCCTGACCATCGACAACATAGGTTGGTTCAGACCAGGTTACTCCGCCATCAGTTGACTTTTGCACCGATATCCCCGAGGGACCACTGCCCCAAACAAGCGTCAAGGTGCTAGCATAAAACACCCCATCTCGATTTACAAAAAGAACAGGGTCGCTCTGTCGCGGATAAGGTGGCACCTCAATAAGAGCATCAACCCAGCTCTGACCACCATCAAAAGTATAACCTATTCCAACCCGCCTGAAACCAAGCCTGAAATCACGCCATATCGCCACCGCATTATCGGTGTTGGTTGGATTTATGCAAACTACCTCCTCGTTTTGAAGTTGAGCTGTGCCATCATGATTGACCTGGATATTTTCAAGAGAAGTGATTAAACCCGGTGACGTTACCACCAATTTACCCGGTCCCGGGTAAGGTAACAATGCCAGTGGATAATGTTTGGGCTCGGCAAAACCCGTGGACGTAATTAAAGTGAAAATTATAATCGTCGTCAATGATATGGATTTTCTCATCACTTAACCTCCACAATTACAATCAAAAATAAAAAAGGCCTAATTACAATTTAGGCCTTTTCTTTATATTGTCAACATATATCCAAGATCAAATTAAACGAGAGCCAACATCTTGTTTTGACATCGCCTTCTGATAAACCCTCATATATTTAACCGCCGAGTTTTCCCATGAAAAATTCTTCTCCATTCCCCTTCTCATCAACTCTTTCCAGACAGTTTTATTCTTATATACTTCCATCGCAAACCTGATGGCGTTTAAAAACTCCCAGCTATCATAATTTTTAAACAAAAAGCCAGTACCGGTTTTTTTTGACGGATTGCAGTTTTCTATTGTGTCAGCCAGCCCGCCTGTTTCACGAACTATCGGAACAGTCCCATATTTAAGACTGTAAAGCTGGTTAAGACCACATGGCTCATAACGGGAGGGCATTAAAAACATATCAGCACCGGCCTCGATCAAATGTGCCAGTTTGTTATCGAACCTGATATTAACAGATAGTTTTTTAGGATACTTGCGAGCAAGCTCTTTTAATTGGTTCTCACGCTTCTCATCCCCTGTGCCAAGTATAACCATTTGTAAATCAAGTTCGAAGACCTGTTCGGCGACCTCGACAAAAATATCAAAACCTTTTTGGTCAGTCAGTCTTGAAATTACGCCGATAAGGGGCACATCACGGTGCACAAGCGGTAATTTGGTCAATCTTCTCAGAGCGTTTTTATTCCTTTTCTTCCCCTCTAGGTTCCTAAAATTATAGTTGGCTTTTATTAATTTATCAGTGGCTGGATCCCATATACTATAATCGATGCCATTTACAACTCCATAGAGATCTTCGGAACGTTCGCGAAGAACTCCCTCCATACCATAACCATATTCTGGAGATGATTGTATTTCCTCGGCATATTTTTCCGAGACAGTTGTCAATATATCCGCAAACTGTAATCCTGCTTTCAAAAAACTTACTTTGCCGTAATATTCAAATCCACTGGTGGGGTAAAACCATTTTCGGTCAATACCCAGCTTATAAAATGAATGGGCCGGGAATAACCCTTGGTAAGCAATGTTATGTATGGTAAAAATTGTTTTTGACTGTTTGAAATAATCATACTCACCCTCAGAGCACTTAAGATAAGCCGGTATAAGACCTGTTTGCCAGTCGTTACAATGAATTATATCAGGCTTCATATCAAGTACCATCAGCGATTTTAAAACCGCCCTGGAAAATGCAATAAATCTTTCATCATTATCCTCCCAATCCTTGCCGCTCTGGGACGATATATACATGCCATCTCGGTAAAAATACTTAGCAATATTGATAAAATAATAATCACACTCGGAACCATTAAGGCGGCAGTGATATAAGTCAAAGCTCTGCATTTTGCCAGCTATATCAATATTTAAGTTTTTTTCCCGACAGGTAATACCATACTTACTACGGTCCGTTATGGAATATAATGGCATAAACACCTTGACATTATTACCCATCTCCACGAGTGCTTTTGGTAAAGCCCCGGCAACATCGGCAAGTCCACCTGTTTTAGCAAAAGGGACAACCTCAGGCGATATATAAGCTATCTTTAATGCGGACATCCTCTCTCTCCTTGAATAATTATTCTATCAAAGTAAAAAAGTCATGTTTCCACTTCAATTAAATACTTGGCCGCATCCTCAGGAATAGTAGGGTTGATATAAAATCCCGTACCCCACTCAAATCCAGCCACCTTGGTCAATTTGGGAATAATTTCAATATGCCAGTGATATTCTTTCTGGGATTGGCTGTCTAAGGGTAAAGAATGAATCACCATATTATATGGAGGATTATTTAAAGCTATTGAAAGCTTTTTTAGTATTGTCTTAAGTAAATCCGCCAACCGTGAAATCGCATCACCTTTAATATATTCAAAATTTGCCTCATGATAACGGGGTAGTATCCATGTTTCAAAAGGAAATCTCGAAGCGAAAGGTTCAATAGCTACATACATATCATTGTAAGCCACAACCCTGATTTTGCTTTTAAGCTCCTGCTTGATTATATCACAATAAATACATCGTTCTTTATATTCGTAATACCGCTTTGAGCCATCCAGCTCTTCGATTACCCGTTTGGGAAGAATCGGTGTAGCTATAAGCTGAGAGTGTGCATGTTCAAGTGAAGCGCCAGCGGCTTCCCCCTGGTTTTTAAAAATCAATATATATTTAAAACGAGGATCCTTCTTCAAATCGAGAATCCTTTCTCGATAAGCCCAAATAACCTTTTCAATCTGGCCCAATTCCAGGTCAACCAAATCTTTCATGTGGTCTGGGGTTTCTATGATAACCTCGTGAGCACCAATGCCGTTCATTTTATCGAATATTCCCTCACCTTCACGGTTTAAATCACCCTCAATCTTCAGCGCTGGAAATTTATTGGGGATTACCCTTAAAGACCATCCCGGGGTATTTGGCGCAGAGTCATTATCCCTGACTGCGTAAATTTCTGGAGGTGTAGAGGCTTCATTCGATGGACAAAATGGACATAGCTTCGGCTCCTTGGTCTTAGTAGTTCTGGCAAAATCTGTTGGTCGTTTCCCCCTTTCAGTCGATATAATAACCCATCTACCTACAATTGGGTCTTTCCGCAACTCGGGCAAACTATCCTCCCACGATTCAAATGTCTAACCATACCGTCAATAACATAACTTTTACTTTCATATCGTCATAACCACCATTATTCTAAACAGTTTAATCCACGCTCAGGTCATATTATGCAAGGTTCTTTTATGATTAAGGAGTGCGTTCATTTATGATATTAAACAATTTTTCATCAACGACAGAAAATTCCATGCCGCGTCGTTTCATAGATATTTTTGCTATTTGTACAGCCTTGTCCAACTTAAACTCCATCATATCTTCAGGTGTCCCCCACCTGAAACTGCCAATCTCCTTCTGGGGAAATAACATCCCACCATACATATTACAACAAAACCCTATAACAATACCGGTATTTAACAGAGTTCCAATACCTGTTTTAGTGTGATCACCTATAAAACTGCCAACCTTGATTAAACCTGTTGGTATATCCTTGCCTTTTACCCTAACCGTAACCTCTGAATAATTGTTCTTCAAATCGGAATTTGCAGTCAGAGCCCCAAGGTTAACCCACTCTCCTATATATGAATGACCTATAAACCCCTCATGACACTTGTTGGAATAGCCAAGGACTATTGACTGCTCAAGTTCTCCTCCGATTTTACAAACAGGTCCAATACTGCAACCTTCTCTTATAATACCACCCATCACACGGCTGTTTTTCCCGATATAAACCGGGCCCTGTATCAAAGAACGAGGCTCAACCACCGCAGCTTCATCAATAACCACCGGCCCCTCAGAAACATCAAAGAAAGCATTAGCTGATACTTTCGCAGAAGGATGAATATAAATACCAGGTTTATCAGAATTAAATCGCTGGTATAGTTCTTCCGGATTTTCACAAGACCAAAACTCTAAAACATCCAGGTTAATAGCTTCGCCATTAAAACTCACGATATCCCAGGGATACTCAAACAGCTCAGCTTTAACTTTTACCCGTTTAATATCCGTTGGAAATGTTATTGGTTGCTTGGGAAGATAACCAAGTGGCATCTCTTTCACAACTTCGTCAGTTAATTTAGCGGCAATAAACTCACTCTGATTGAAAAAGACAGTGTTTTCTTTTGCTCTGGAAATGTCGTTCAGCATCTTATAATCAGGCTTCAAAGCAGCATTTATAAAAATGCATGTACCCTTAATAGAATTGGGATTATTAACCTGACAATCATACCTCTGCCGTGAAATATCAGCCAGATAGTCGCGGCACCAAAGGAAGATATTATCCGGTTTGAAATAATGTTTAAATCGTTCAATTACATTGAAACAACCATATATAAGGTCATAAACCGGATGGGAAACCGATAGCGGATAAAACCTATCGGCATTAAAATCTTCAAAAACGACTAAGTTCAAATCTCCTCCTTGATTGACCCTGGACTGATTATATATAATATTAAAACAACAGGTTCAACCAATTTCGACTGGACATTCTATAAATTTCAAGATGGGGTAATTAAAAGGAGACTTTCGGTGGTTCCTTTTTTTCGGAGATTATTTCATAAAACTGGCGTCGGGCATGGCCGAAGGTTTGTGCGAAAAAATTAGCGGGAAATGTCTCCTGCAGTATATTGTAATCTCGTACTTTTTTGTTATAAAACATCCTCGTTTGAGCAATCTCGGTCTCGATCTCTGAAAGCTGACTTTGTAAATCCCTGAAGTTACTATCAGCCTTAAGGTCAGGATAATTTTCTACCACTGCAAAAAGCGATTTCAAAGCGCTGGAAATCATTTCCGAGGCTTTGAATTTATCACCCGGGTCTTTTGCCGAAATCAAAGAGGCGCGCGAGGCGGTCACGTTTTCTAAAACACTTTTTTCATGTTTGGCATATCCCTTTACCGTTTCAACCAAGTTGGGTATCAAATCTGCTCTCTTTGTCAGTAACACATCGATCTGGCTATAAGTCTCATCGACACTGTTTCTTAAAGAAATCAACCGGTTGTAAATGTAAATAACAATGAATATTGGCACACCAAACAAGATTAATAGAAATAAGATTATAATAGGCATAAGCTTCTACCTCTGAGCTAATTCTTCCTGATAACGTTTTAATTTTTCCACAATATGTTCATCATAAAGGCTGAGTATTCGAACTGCTAAAAGAGCTGAATTTTTTGCCCCATGTCCACCAATCAATAATCATTCACCCCCTTCTGTGCTCGCCAACCGATATCATGCCGAAAATATTTGTTCTCAAATTCTATCATATCAACCAATTCGTAAACATTTTTAATGGCTTCTTTAATACTGCCACCAAGAGCTGTAACATTCAATACCCTGCCACCGTTGGATATGATTTTACCATCATCGCGTCTTGTGCCAGCATGGAACACTATCCCCCCATTCTCCGTTACTTTCTCAAGCCCCTTTATAACCTTATTTGTTTCATACTTACCGGGATAACCCTTAGAGGCTAAGACAACACTAACCGCATATTTATCAGTCCATTTTATTTTATCGATATTAAGATATCCCTCCGTAATATTGATAAAAATCTCAGCCAGATCGCTTTCTAACAAGGGTAACACCACCTGAGTTTCGGGGTCACCAAAACGACAGTTATATTCTAAAACCTTAACATCTTTTTTAGAAAGCATTAAACCAAAATACAAAACACCTTTATATGTCCTGTCTTCAGCAGCCAATCCTCTGATGGTGGGTTCAAGTATCTCCTCATAGATGGTTTTCATAATCATTGAACTTATTACATTGGTTGGAGCATATGCTCCCATACCTCCAGTATTAGGACCCCTATCGCCATTATAAATCCGTTTGTGATCCTGCGATGAGACCATGGGCACAATGTTCTTGCCATCTGTAAACGCCATCACAGTTACTTCTTCCCCCTCCAGATATTCCTCCACAACCAGTTTCATGCCCGCAGCACCAAATACTTTCTGTACCATAATCTTCTCAACAGCCCTACATGCCTCATCAACATCATTACAAACCACAGCGCCTTTACCAGCGGCCAAACCATCCGCTTTTATAACCAGTGGATAACCAGCCGATTTAACAAAATCTAAAACATCAAAATGTTTGGAAAATATCTTAAAGCTGGCTGTTGGGATATGATATTTTTTCATAAATTCTTTTGCAAAAGCCTTACTGCCCTCAATCAACGACGCTTCTTTCGAAGGGCCAAATATCTTTAAGCCGCGACTTTCAAACTCATCGACTATACCAATTGTCAGGGGCATTTCTGGTCCAACCACTGTCAAATCTACTTTGTTCTTCTGGGCAAAATCTGCCAGGCCTTTAAGATCATCAACCTGAATATCAACACACTCCCCGATATAACTTATGCCAGCATTGCCCGGAGCTGCGTATATCTTCTTAATGCCTCTTGATTGAGATAACTTCCAGCAAATAGCATGTTCCCTACCTCCCTTTCCAACCACCAGAACTTTCATTTACCACCTCACTTTTCTAAAATAGATTAAAGCTTGAATACGCCAATATCAAGTCTTTTTTATAAAAATGGTGAAACAATTTGGACCTTAATAGGTCAAAACACCAATAATTTTTCTGTATAATCAAATAAAATCTGAATAAAAATATATTCTGTCTCCCTATATCATTCAAACATATTGACCTTGTTGATAAATAATAATATAATCCATATTCATGAAAATATGATAAGAATAATTTACTGAAGGAGTTTTGTTCAGTTTAACCTATGCCTAACGAACTAATATGGTTGTTAATGGCGATAATAGATTTTGTCGCTCTTTTAACAGTTTACAGGATATTTGGAAAAGACGGATTGTATGTTGCCATTGTCATTTCCATTATCCTCTGTAACATCCAGGTGCTTAAAATTGTGGAACTGTTCGGAGTCACAGCCACGCTGGGCAATATCCTATACGGTTCAATATTTTTATCTACGGATATTTTAAGTGAAAAATATGGTAAAAGACAGGCTCGCAAAGGTGTCTGGTTTGGTTTTTATGCTTTGATATTTACCACCATTATCATGCAAATAGCCCTTTTGTTCAAACCTGCCGTTGATGATTTTATCAGCCCAGCCTTGCAGCAGATTTTCAGTTTCATGCCGCGGGTCGTCTTAGCCAGCATAACTGCTTATGTCATTAGCCAGCTTCATGATGTCTGGCTTTTCCATATACTAAAAAATAAAACAAAAGGTAAATATCTCTGGCTCCGTAACAACCTGACCACAATGACATCTCAGCTTATCGACAGCGTAATATTCTGTTTTATCGCATTCTGGGGTGTCTTTCCGAATAATATCTTTATAGAGATACTTCTTACGACTTATTTTATAAAATGGTGCGTAGCGTTTTTAGATACGCCTTTTATTTATATTGCCAGAAGATTAAGAAATGACTGATTTGAAATGGAAATCGGAATACATAGCCAAGAGATCGGGTTCCGAACGAAATGAATAACATTACATGTTACCGTAATATTAGACGTAAACCCAAATCAAAGATTTGACATAAAATAACTTTTTGATATATTGAATCATATTTAGCAGGACATTAAACCTGTGGTAGTTGAAATAGTAAATGTTTGGGAGGGATAGATAGTGCGAATAGGAATTAGAAGAGAAAACAAAAACGAGTGGGAGAGGAGAACTCCGCTCACGCCTGATGATGTTGGCAGGCTCATAAAGGATGGAATCGAAATATGGCTCCAGCCCTCGCCCATCAGAATTTTCACCGACGAGGAATATAAAAATGTCGGTGCTGTTATAAGTGAAGATTTATCCACATGTCCCATCATCCTCGCCCTAAAGGAAATCCCCACAGGCTTACTTGAATCGGGTAAGACTTATATTTTTTTCTCCCACACTATTAAAGGGCAGAAACATAACATGCCCATGCTGAAAAGAATGATGGAATTAAAATGCCAGCTTATCGACTATGAACTTATCGCCAATGATAAAGGCCAGCGCCTGATATTCTTCGGAAATTACGCTGGACTCGCTGGAATGATCAATACCTTCTGGGCTTTGGGGAAACGATTGGAATGGGAAGGTATTCCTAACTTTTTTAGCGCAATCAAACTTGCTCACGAATATAAAAGTCTAAAAGAAGCAAAATCATATATTGCAGAGACCGCAGACAGGGTTCAAAATGAGGGTATCCCTTTCGTTTTATCACCGCTGATTTGTGGTTTTGCAGGATATGGCAATGTCTCCCAGGGGGCTCAGGAAATCTTCGACCTTTTTCCCCACGAACAGGTGACACCCTCAGAGATCACCTCTATAACCGCTTTATCAAAATCTGCTCAGAACAAGTTGTTCAAGGTTGTTTTCAAAGAAGAGGATATGGTCGAACCACTCGATCCTGCCGGAAATTTCGAACTGCAGGATTATTATAAAAATCCCCGGAAATACCGACCCCGTTTCGAAAACTATCTGCCCTACTTAACTATACTGGTAAACTGCATCTATTGGGATGCACGTTACCCCCGGTTAGTAACTTTAGACTATCTCAAGCACGCATATTCCAAACCTCATCCTCCACCTCTGAGAATCATCGGCGATATCTCATGCGACATCGAAGGTTCTATACAGTGCACAGTTAAAGCCACTAATCCTGGAAATCCTGTATATGTTTACAATCCCCTTAATTTCACCGTTACCGATGGCTGGAAAGGTTTCGGACCGGTTATAATGGCAGTTGACAATCTGCCATGCGAACTACCGAAAGAAGCCTCCGAATTCTTTGGCAAAGTGCTGATGCCCTTTATTCCTAAACTAATAAAGGCAGCCTTCGATGTGCCATTTGAAAAGCTAAATCTCCCTGATGAAATTCACCGAGCGGTGATTCTTCACAAAGGAGAGTTAACCCCAAAATATAAACATTTAAGCAAGTATCTTTAGAGATTATCCATGTAAACGATGAGGAGAAGTGATGAAATCTATCTTAATCCTTGGAGCAGGATTAGTAACCAGGCCTTTGGTTCAATATCTTTTAAAACACGATTTTCGTGTGCGTATTGCCAGCCGCACCCTCAGCAAAGCCGAGAAACTAATCGGTGACCACCCCAACGGCGAAGCCATACAATGGACTGTCGATAAAAAAGATGAATTAAGGAAAATGATTGGTGCCACCGATCTGACAGTTAGCCTTCTACCAGCAAACTATCATCCGCTGGTAGCTGAGATGTGTATTGAACTCGGTAAGAATATGGCAACCACATCTTATATCAGCCAAGCCATGAAAGCCCTTGATGAACCAGCCAAAAAAGCCGGTGTGGTTATCCTAAATGAAAGCGGTGTTGACCCCGGCATCGACCACATGTCCGCCATGCGTATCATCCACAGTGTAAAGGATAAGGGCGGTAAAGTCGTCAGTTTCATGTCTTACTGCGGTGGACTACCTGCCCCCGATGCCAACACAAACCCTTATGGTTATAAATTTTCCTGGAGTCCTAAAGGCGTTCTCCTGGCTGGGAAAAATGATGGTAAATACCGTAAAGATGGAAAAGAAATATTCGTTCCAGGAGCAAAACTTTTTTCTCACTTCTGGCATATCGACATCCCCGATATTGGCCAGCTGGAAGCATACCCTAACCGTGATTGCTTGGGCTATATCGACCTCTATGGACTGCAGGGAATCTCCACCATGTTCCGTGGCACACTACGTTACAAAGGTTGGTGTGACACCATGAAAGCCATCGTTGACCTTGGTTACCTTGACACGACCGAAAAAGATTGGACCGACAAAACCTTCGTCGATTTAGGTTGGCAACTTCTGGGTAAAAAACCATCGGGCGACCTACGAACAGCTTTTGCTGAAAAGTTGAACATTCCCATAGATTCCTTTATCCTCAACAACTTCGAATGGTTAGGACTATTTTCCAGAGAACCCTTGCCGTTAAAAAAAGGCGGAGTTATAGACATCATGACCGCTCGTATGCTTGAAAAAATGTCTTATAAAAACGGTGAACGTGACATGATTATCCTTTTCCATCATTTCATAGCTGAATTCCCAGGTGGGAAAAAAGAGGAAATAACCTCCACCCTGATTGACTATGGCATACCTCATGGTGACAGCTCCATGTCCCGCACTGTTAGTTTACCCGCTGCTGTTGGAGCACGCTTGATATTAGAAGGCAAATTCACCAAACCTGGCGTATGGGTGCCTGTAATCCCAGAACTATATAACCCCATCCTCGACGAACTTGAAACTATGGGTATCAAATGTAAGGAAGAGTCAAAAAAGTTGTGACAATTAACGGTTTTTACATTCGGTTCTATGATACTGGGTTGTCCCAATGTAAATAACTGGATATTTTTTCGGTTGAGATAATTATATGTTTTCCCAATATCAAGTTTTTTCATATTTAATTATGCATCCAATTGGTGTTATTATTAAGTGAAGTAAGAGTACGATGTTTTGTCCTGTATGCAGGTCTGAATATGTCGAGGGAATCACCAGGTGTCATAATTGTAATGTCCCATTGGTAGAGGTATTACCTTTAAAACCTGAAATTCACACCAGATCAAATCTAAAATTAGCGACATTGCTGGTTATAATAGGCATTTCATATAATTTTGTTTTAAGAATTACAGGATCCTTTTTCCCCGATATTTTCAAAATTTTAATTGTAGCCCAAGTAACCAATACGATGTCTTTAATTGCTAATTTAACCATCGTGTTTTTCTTTGTCTCCTTTTATAACGATTACGTTCACAAAGAACAAATGAGATTAAAAAAGGCAACAGGGTTAGCAATTGCCGGTTCCCTGTTAATGTTGCTGGTAAATATAAAAGGTTTATTGCTTGTTTTTAACATATCCTCTTATTTAAGTTCCTATCAGGTCAGGTCTCATTATATCGAGACCATAATACCCTGGGTAAGTTCCATATTTATCCTGATTTTCTTTATTATCTTTTATAAGGAAACTGTTCTTGATAAACTGATAAAGTTAAAAAAAGCTATCCTTTTAGCTATTATAGGCTCTTCAATCGGAATGTTATATCGAGCCTTTATCCTAATAAACTATCTTTACTCTTATAAAATTATATATTCCATAGAGTTATCAATTACAATTGTGATTATTCTCCTCCCAATATTCATATTTAGCTTTATAACCAGCTTATATTTCTTCTTCTGCTTTTATAAAGAACAATAATCGATAAGTTAATATTCTATATATAATTAACTAAACCCTGACAACCTTTTCAACACTGCCTACTAAGAACATGATTTTCCCCAATATAATAGACTAACAAGCCCCTTAAAGAAGGTATCTTTGGTTGTTGGGGATGAGAGCTTGGGTTTACCTGAAGCGATTAGAAAGTCTTATGGAAACACTCTCTTACAGATCTATCCGTGACATCTATGCCAGGACCTGCGTGCAACTTAAATG
>NATP01000120.1 GCA_002085375.1 candidate division Zixibacteria bacterium 4484_95
AGTGGAGCGAAGGATCTCATCGTCTAAAGGAGATTCTTCGCCCCGAGTCCTCGGGGCTCAGAATGACGAACAAAATTGTACCCACGGTAAACGCAGGGGGTGTGTTGTTTTAGCTTTGGTGTTTTCCGCTGTCATTTTTGAATTCCTGAATTTTCCCCCATTTCATAATATTTCTATCCGCCCACCAAAGGTCTACCAATGGCTAAGCAAGCAAGAGGGCGATTTTGCCTATCTTGAATACCCCACCCGTATCTATTACACCGATTGGCTTTATCAATACGTCCACGGAAAGAGGGTTTTGAATCCCTACCACCGAACTACACCTGAAGTAAAGAAGCTGGTAAAAGAAATCGATTCTTCGGAATTTGTTTCTCGATTTGAATCTCTGGGGGGGAGATATATCCTTTTTCATCGCCCGGAGGAAAAATCAGAAAAACAGCGGGCGGCCGAAAGCTGGGGTTTTCCAGCTTGGGGGACCCATGCCGAGCTCCCCGAAGCTGAGGAGACCAAGAACGAGCTGTATTTTCGAGATGATCCGCGGTTTAGGGAGGTTTACGAGGCTGAGGGGATTATTGTTTTTGGAATTAAGAAATTAAGAAATTAGCTCGCTGCGCTCGCTGAAATTCGGTCGCTTCGCTCCCTGAAATTGGAAACTGCGCCTCCGGCGCGAAATTTCGACAACCGTAGGGAGTTAATTTCTTAGTTTCTAATTTCCGCCCCCGCAGGGGGCAAATTTCTAGTTACTATGTCTAAAAATTATGTGGAGCTTGAAAATTTGGAGGTTTATAGATTGGCTCGTGGGGCTAGCCGGGCTGGTTGGGAAATCTATAAGAACTTTAATTGGCATCAGCAGAATATTATTGGGGATCAGTTTATCCGTTCGTTGGATTCGGTTGGTGCTAATCTTGCAGAAGGTTACGGCAGGTTTCACTTTCTGGACAAGATTAAATTTTATTACAATGCCCGAGGATCCCTTTTGGAGGTAATACACTGGTTAAACTTGATGAGGGAACGCGATTTGGTTGGTGAGAAACCCGCGAATGATTTGGAGAGTAAGCTTAAAGATCTGCATTTCAAATTGAACCGGCTTATAAAGTCGACGTTTAAGGTGAAGGAGAAGAATAAACTACGCTCAAAAGCGTGACATTAATTTCTGCTTCTGTAGGAAGCTAATTTCCGTGAGCGCAGCGAGCAAATTTCGGCCGCAGGCCAATTTCTCTTTAATTTCAGTTCCGACTTGTCGGGACAAATTTCTGATTTTGTAATTTCAGCCCGAAGGGCTAATTTCTTAATTTCTAATTCCTAGTTTCTGATTTTTGTCGCTTGACAAATGTCGGGCAATTTAGTTCAATTTAGGGGGGGAGTAACCGGTTCCCTGCCTTACTGATAACTATGACCTGCCAGAGTAGTTTTCGCCAATTGAATACTGCGGTTTTGTTTTGCGAGCCAGCTTTGGTTATCCGAGCTGGCTATTTTAATTTCAGTTTAATTTCAGCGACCAACGGGGGCAAATTTCTTAGTTTCAGCCCGAAGGGCTAATTTCTGGTCGCGCGGCGACCGAATTTCTTAATTTCTAATTTCTTAATTTCTAGTTTCGGCCGCAGGCCAGTTTCTAGTTTCAGCGAGCGTAGCGAGCAAGTTTCTTAGTTTCTGATTATTAGGCTTTTATTGGTATGGATTTCGAAAGGGGGTGAAAAAATAAAAAATGAGCAAGAAAATTTTAGGTTTAGTTTTAGGTTTGGTTATGGTTATGGGAATGGGCGGTAAGGCTCAGGCGGCCCTGTCAATTGCCGATCTATTGCAGTTTCAGGGTACGGTGGCTACGTTAAGTCCTAACCTGCTCCACTTTGCTGGGGGGACAGGTACTCCGAGTATCAATTTCAACAAAGGAGGTTCCGGTATTTGGGATGATGGCCACCTCAACATTGCGACGGATGACTATCTTAAGATTCAAGGACATGTGATTCCAAGGAATGACGATAGTTATGATTTGGGTACGGCAACCGCCGAGTGGCAGGATGCCTTCTTCGGTGGTACGGTCACGACCGATATCTTGGCGGTTGATGAAACGTCCACCTTCACTGGTGCGGCGGCCTTCAACGGGGCGGTTACTTTGGGTGACGCGACGGATGACGATATAACCGTTACTGGTTATGTGGCTTCGACGGTTATCCCCAAGACAACCGATACCTACACTCTGGGTGATGTTACCCATGAATGGTCTCATGTCTATGCCGATGATATTACTTTCACCGGCACGCTTGATGCGAGCGGCGGGGCCATTAGTTATGGTACGGGTGATTATACCTGGACGTCGGGTACCGCGACTGACGATTGGGCGTTTGAAGTTGGCAACCTCCGGGTTGGCGATGCCGCCCAAGATGTTGCTATGGATGGTGAGGATGCTTTCATCGAGGGAACGTTGGAAGTTGATGGTGCAACCCGTTTCGACGGAGATGTGGACCTCAATGGTGCTCTGGATGTTTCTGGGGCTTTGACTGCAGCTAGTTTTGGCGGGATTACTTCTGCCAATCTGGTTGATAAGTCAGCCGCGGAGACTGTTTCTGGGGCTTGGACTTTTGACGAGGCCGGGACGGCTCTGACAGTTGACAATAATGCCACGGTGACAGGGACACTCACGGTAGGGACCATTGACGGCACGGATTATGGTCTGGTAGCCGCTGATATTCCTGATATTTCCGCGACCTACCTGCCGCTGGCGGGTGGTACGATGACCGGTGAGTTAGTGGCTTACAATGCGTCGACCTCGTCCAGTACGACTGAGGGAGCTATCTACTACGATACTGACGACGATAATCTCTACGTCTATGCTGATGGTGCATTTGTCGATTTGACTGCCTCTGCTGGGGGTGGTGATGACATGGACACTGTCTACAATAACGACGCGGGAGGTGAGCGGACGGTTGTAGTTGATGCGGGCAGTATATCCTGGGATCTGCGGGATATGGCGACCGATCACGATTTCATCGTTGACATCCAGGGAACGGGCAACACCTTTGAGATTCAGGACGCGGGGACGGCGAAATTCACCGTGGCCGATGCCGGTGCGGTGACTTCTCTGGGCACTTTCACGGTTGGTGTTGATGACACGGGTGCCGATGTCAAATTCTTTGGTGCCACCGCTAGTTCCTACCTACTGTGGGACGAAAGTGAGGACCGCTTGGAGCTTGACGGAGCAGATGTCAATCTGCAGGATAGCGATATCCTTCAGTTTGGTGATGCTCAAGATATTGCTATGGCTTGGGATGGTACCGATTTCGATATCACTCAAGCCGGAACCGACTCAGCGATTAATGTTGGTGTTGATGATGCCGGAATGGATTTCAAGCTCTTCGGTGATACTACCGGGCAGTATATGCTCTGGGATCAATCGGCCGATAAGCTAGTTCTGTACGGTACCATGGATGTCGGTGTCGATGACACCGGTTATGACGCCAAGTTCTTCGGTGCGACCTCTGGTTCCTACGCTTTGTGGGACGAGAGTGATAACCGATTAGAGTTTGACGGAGCAGATGTCAATCTGCAGGATAGCGATATCCTTCAGTTTGGTGATGCTCAAGATGCCTACATGAGCTGGGATGGAACCGATCTTGATGTTCTTGGTGCGGCCGATGACCAGGTCTGGAAATGGGGTAACGGTACCAATTCTTGGGATATGTGGTGGTATGGTAATGCCGCCGGCGACACTGTTATAGCAGATGCCTCGGCTAACCTCTGGACTTGGGACGGAATCGATGTTCGTCTTAATGACTCCGATATTCTTGAATTCGGTAACGCCCAGGACGTGACAATGCGTTGGGACGCAACCGACTTCGATATTACTGCCGCCGCTGACGACAGTGTGATGAAGTTTGGTAATGGTACCAACAGCTTTGACATCTGGGTTTATGGTGATACCGCTGATGACAATGTTATCTTCGATGCCTCGGCTAAGACCTTGGCTCTGGATGGTATTGATCTCTACCTAGAGGATTCCGATTACCTAGATTTCGGCGATTCTCAGGATGTCTTGATGGCCTGGGACGGGACGGACTTTGATATCACTGCCGCCGCTGACGACAGTGTGATCAACTTTGGCGCTGCCAATGGCAATGTCTTTGATGTTGTGATCAACGGGGATGTTACTGGTGAGTCTCTTGATTGGGATGCCAGCTCGGCTGAAGCGACTATCAAGACAACGGTTGCCGATACGACCAGCAATAGTGGTTTGTTGGTAGAGATTACCGATAATACTGCCACTTCTGGTGATGGTCGTGGTATTTATGTGGATGTTAAGGACGGCTCGGCTTCGCCGGTAGCCGCGATTGACGTTCTTGCTGAAGATACCACCCAGGCACTGGGTATTGGTGCTCGGATTCAAGCTGCAGCCAGCGCAACGATCACCAAGGGTTTGGAGATTCTCGCCGGAGCTTCCGGTGTGATCACCACCGCTCTTGATGTTTCGGATGCCGAGATTACTACAGCTATGAGTTACGGCGATAACACCATTCTGGGTACGGGTGATATTGGTTCAACTGATTCGGAGATTGGAGATGTCTTTTTGGCCGATTCCAAGAGTGTGCAGTTTGGTGCGGGTCAGGACATTACTATGGCCTGGGACGGAACGGACTTTGATATCCTTCAGGCGACCGCCAACTCTTCGATCAAGCTTGGTGTTGATAATGCCGGGATTGATATGAAGTGGTATGGTGATACCGCCAGCTCCTATATGGAGTGGGATCAAAGCGATGACCGTTTGGAGTTTGATGGTGCTGACATCAATGTGCAGGATTCTGATATCGTGCAGTTTGGTGATGATCAGGATGTAACGATGAATTGGGACGGCACCGATTTTCACATCGCTGCTGCCGCTGATGATTCGGTTCTCAATGTCGGAGACGGAACTCTAAGTTTCGATCTTAAGGTCTACGGAGGTGCTGCAAGTAATTTGCTGACCTTCGATGCTAGCGCCAACACCTGGACCTACGACGATATCGATGTCTACATGGGTGATAATGATTACCTAGACTTCGGTGATGGTCAGGATGTCTTGATGGCCTGGGACGGAACGGACTTTGATATCACTGCCGCCGCTGACGACAGTGTGATGAAGTTTGGTAATGGTACCAATAGCTTTGACATCTGGGTTTATGGTGAAACCGCCGACGATAATATCATTTTTGATGCCTCGGCTAAGACCTTGGCTCTGGATGGTGTTGATCTCCACCTAGAGGATGCCGATTATCTAGATTTCGGTGATGCTCAGGACATTACTATGGCCTGGGACGGAACGGACTTTGATATCCTTCAGGCAACCCCTGATTCTTCGATTAAATTCGGGGTTGACGGTGCGGGTATTGATGTTGTTTGGTACGGTGATACGGCCAGCTCGACCTTCACCTGGGATCAGAGCGCAGACAAATTGATTTTGGATGGTTCTGATATCCAATTGAATGACGACGATGTTCTTTCGTTTGGTGATACTCCGGAGGCTCAGATTGTTTACGATGAGGCCGGAGATGATCGGTTGGAGGTTTCTGGTACCAAGGCCGACCTGTGGTTGGAGGATGTATTGTCCTTGGGTAAGCAGTCAGTAACTACCGATGCTGATCCCGATACTGTTGACCCGGTTGCTTCCTACATGGAAGTTACCTTTGGAGCCGACCAAGATTTGGTCTTGGGAACTACTGATGTTAACGAGGGTGATATTTTGGTAGTAGTGAATGTCGGGGCACAAGCTGGTGCAATGGATGGAGATACCGCAACAATGAAGATTGATGGTGGTGCTGATATTGCCATGACCCAGTATGATGCGATGATGTTTATTTTTGATGGTACTAATTGGATTCAATTAGGTAAGATGCCATCTAACAGCTAAGGTTGCTAATCTTAGTTGCGTTAAGTTACGTTCTATGCAAAGCCTCCCGATGCTATCGGGAGGCTTTCGCTATCCGATGGGAAGAGTCAGTCTCTTGACGTAGTCGAGAGTCTGACTCTGGTGAAGCCGTGTGTTTAGTGTCATTCTGAGCGTAGCGAAGAATCCCTTACTGTTCGAGCGAAGCCAGGTACAGTTTTGCACCTGGCGGAGTCGAGAACTCTTTGGATTTGGGATTTTGGGCTTTGTTTGGATTTTTGATTTTGACATTTGGATTTGATAGCATAGAACTATGGTTAAGAGACTTCTTGTGTTTTTATCTTTTTTTCTCCTAACAGCCGCCGCCGGCCTTTACTTCTACCTCTCCCGCCCCACTTGGCAAACCTACCGTAACGATGAATTAGGTATCCAACTCCAATGGCCCGATAGCTTTCAAAAATCAACCTTGACCGAAGAGCAAAAACAGGCCAAGATTGTTTTTCGTATTACCCGCGAGAAACCCAACGCTCTCTTTTCGCTCCGCTACGAAAATGGTTTGGGGCCTCTCAAATTCAGTGGGGGAACCATCTTTGATGCCATTGTGGTTTAAGACAACGTTATCCTGAACTTGTTTCAGGATCTGGGTTCCGAAATGGGATTCCGAAATAGATTTGGAATGACGACGTGGTGGGTAGCCTCTTTTGTATACTTTTTATGTTTCTATTTATGTTTCTATGTTTGTATGTTTTTTGTGTTCTATGATTGAGAGGAGGTGATTCTCTTGAAACATCTAACATTGGCACTTGCCATACTGTTTGCCTTAGCCTTGGTATCTCCGGCTTTTGGCGCACCAGAGGAGAGTGTGGAGGTTCGGGTAACTCCGACTTTGGTTTCGGTT
>NATP01000023.1 GCA_002085375.1 candidate division Zixibacteria bacterium 4484_95
TTTTTATTGGGAAAGTGGTGGAAGCCGAAGTCCTTAAGGATGAAGAGCCTATGACCTATATCTATTATCATGAAGTGAAACGTGGTAAAGTACCTAAAACTGCGCCAGCACACATAAAAGAAGGATCCAAAAAGAAGGCTGAAAGCATGGTTAAATACAAATGTAAAGTTTGCGGATATGTGTATGCCCCGGAGAAGTGCGAAACTGATTCTGGGATTAAGTCAGGAACACCATTTGAAAAACTGCCCGAAGACTTGGTGTGTCCAATATGTGGTGCTGGTAAAAATGACTTTGATAAGGAGGAATAAAATGAGTGCGCTGAGAAAATTAAAACCAAAAATTCACTCAGTCGGTGCAATCGACTGGGATAGAAGGTTATTTGATGAACTCATACCAATGCCCGATGGAACGAGCTATAACGCTTATTTGGTGAGGGGTGGAGAAAAGACAGCTCTGATAGATACAGTGGACCCAACGATGACAGATGTACTGATGAAGAATCTCAATAAACTTGAGATCAAGGTTATAGACTATGTTATCACCAATCACGCCGAGCAGGACCATTCAGGCTCATTACCTCAGATACTCGATATTTATCCTAACGCCAAGGTTGTTTGCACACCAAAATGTAAACTTATGCTTATGGATTTGCTTTTAATCCCCCAGGATAAGTTCATAACAGTGGATGATGGAGAGACACTATCATTGGGCGATAAAACGCTGGAGTTCATTAACGCGCCCTGGGTTCATTGGCCAGAGACGATGCTGACATATCTGAGGGAAGACAGAATACTTTTTACCTGTGATTTTTTTGGCTCTCATCTCGCAACCAGCGATCTTTTTGTGACTGATGAGCCGACAGTCTATGAGGCAGCCAAGAGATACTATGCAGAGATAATGATGCCTTTCAGAACAACAATTAAGAGGAATTTGGAAAAGATAAAAGATTTGGAGATGGAGATAATAGCACCGAGTCATGGTCCGGTCTATAATAACCCGGATTTCATTCTCAATGCCTATACGGATTGGATTTCCGATGAGGCAAAGAATGAAGTGATTATCCCCTATATTTCAATGCATGAGAGCACAAAGAAAATGGTAGATTACTTCGTAGGGGTTTTGATTGAGAGGGGCATAACTGTAAAGCAGTTCAATTTATCTAAAACTGATATTGGGAAATTGGCTATGGCTTTGGTAGACGCAGCTACAATCGTAATCGGCTCACCCACAGTTTTGGTTGGATCGCATCCAAACGTTGTTTATGCGGTTTATCTTGCAAATGCCCTGAGACCAAAACTGAAATTCGCATCAATCATTGGGTCCTATGGCTGGGGGGGCAAGATGATAGAACAAATTACAGGGATGATTCCCAATTTAAAGGTAGAGATACTTGAACCCGTTGTTATAAAAGGAATCCCAAAAGAAGAGGATTTCAAAGCCTTGGACAGGCTAGCAGAAGAAATCCTGAATAAGCACAGAGAGCATAATATCGTTAAAATGAAGGATTAAAAATGGGAGAAGTAAGATAATAAAAATGAATCAGTATGTCTAGACTACCTATACCTCCCCAATATCTCTTTTACCCCCTCAACCAGCTTATCCCTTGGTACCTGAATCTGTGCGGGCTGGTCTTTTCGCCATTTATCGCGGTCGGCGATCTCACCGGATAACCTGGTTCCCAGCCTTAAGTCTTTGAGTGTGACCTCGCCCTTGTTGAACTCGTCCTCGCCGGCAATAACTGCTACTGGAATTTGGCGTTGGTCGGCATATTTTATCTGAGCGCCGATCCCTTTTTTACCAAGGTAAAGCTCGGCGGATATGCCAGCCTGACGGAGCTCCTGAGCCATCTTCTGATAATCAGTTAGACGGGGGCGATCCATGACGGTTACTAAAACCGGAGTGCTGGATGTTAATTCATTCTTTTTAATATTTTGATAAGCTACTAACAACCTATCTATACCTATGGATGTGCCGGTTGCGGGAATTTTCTGGCCGGTGAATCGCTGTATTAAATCATCATATCTTCCTCCACCGGCAACACTTCCAAATTGTACTGATTTACCCTTCTCGTCGGTTGTCTTGACAGTTAGAAATGCTTCATAGACAGGGCCGGTGTAGTATGTTAAACCACGTACAACCTGGGTGTCGAATATCACCCGGTTATCGTTGTAGCCGGCTGTACTTAAGATCTCATCCATTTCTTTAAGCTCATCAAGCCCTTCTTTGCCATGCTCTTCGGTGATTAAATCCGATACACTGTTTAGAAATTTTTCTCGGTTTGAGCAGTCAATTTTAAGGAATTCGAGGATTGGTTTTATTTGCTTTTGGCTTAAAAAACAACCCGATTTGAAATCACCGGTTTCGTCTTTTCTCCCTTTCTCCAGAAGCTGTTGTATTCCCTCAAGGCCAACGCGGTCAAGCTTGTCGATGCAGCGCATAATGTCGAGTTTATGTTCTAATTTAATAGCCGGTGTTATCTCGGTCTTTTTTAATTCAGCGGATGGTTTAGATTTTGATTTGGCCGCCATCCAGGAAAGAACTTGTTTGATATACTCATTTTCAGATAAAGCCTGCATGGACATGTCGATTATACCGTTTAATATTTTGCGATTACTTGCCTTTATAATATACGTTCCGGGTTCAAAGCCCAAAGCCTCAAGTGAATCACAAAGGATCATGCACATTTCAGCGTCAGCGGCCATAGAGTCGGTGCCGATGATATCGATATCGAACTGGTAAAATTCGCGGTAACGTCCGGGGGCCGGTTTTTCCAGTCTCCAGACAGGGCCTACCTGATAGCGACGCAAAGGCTTAGGTAAGTCTTTATACATAGCCACGATACGTGAAAGTGGGGCGGTAAGGTCATATCGTAGAGCCAGCCATCGGTCATCTACACGAAAAGCAAAAACACCTCCATCGGGTTGGTCAGAATCAGGCAGGAATTTACCTAAAACATCAACAAACTCTACTGCTGGAGTTTCTATCGGTATAAAGCCATAACTTTCGTAAACCTCGCGGATAGTATTTATCATCTGCAGGCGGAGTTTATAATTATCTGAAAAAATATCCCGAAAACCACGGGGCAATCGGGCTTTGACCTGTCTTTTCATCGTTTGCCCTTATGATATAGATAATACAGGCGGGTGGATTCGAACCACCGACCTTCTGATCCACAGTCAGACACTCTAACCGACTGAGCTACGCCTGCATCTAATTAACATTATAATTTTATAAAAAATTGATGTCAACCCTTAATGCGTATTGAACATTCCTATATGACCAATCATTATTTTACCTTGAACTCCTGTAGTCGATAACATATATTAGTAATCGGCAGTTTAACTTATAAGCCAATTCATAAGGGCTTGTTTGTTATCTGTTGATAAGTAGGGAGGACTAGTCCTAACTGGTAAGGCAGCGGACTTGAAATCCGCCGGCCGCAAGGCCATGGGGGTTCGAATCCCTCGTCCTCCGGTTTTGTTGTGTATAACCAAACAATCTTTCTTTAGCACATTTAGAAATTTGTAGTTAAAATCATTTTCCTCTTTTCATCAAAAAGGTTTTAAGCTTGTATCATTTTGAGTTTTTTTTATGCTTAATATATGATCACAACTTCAACCGTCTCTCAAATGAAAACGAAAACTTGACATAACTACATGATTTATTGTATATAGCAAAGGTTGTATCCTGAACGCATGTTAATGAAATGAGTTTAGGAACTATTAAGATGATATTACTGATTGATTTAAATTGTAAAAGGGGTGGTTGGGCTTTATATGAGAGGGTAATATTTACTGGCTGATATAAGCCAATTACTTATTTATATATAAAATGAAGAGATGTCAAAACAACTCTATAACAGATAACCTTTCACGAGGTTATATTTTTTTACTCCTCAAGAAAAGGGAATGGTTATGAGATACACTAAAAAGCTTTGGTTTTGTCTGGTTATATTTTTTATAGTTACAGTTTCCGCTTCAGCTCAATGGAATGCAACATTGAATATTAACCCATATCCAAGTCCTTATTTCAGCGATTGGGAACGTGACCCTTCAGTAGGTGCTTTAAACGTTTTCTGTCAGAATATAGGTCCGGTTGAGTTTCATTTTCGGGTAGTTATTGACAGCCGAAGATTTGGCCAGATTCTGGTTGCCCAAAGTGATTTGATAAGGCTAATTGGCCCTTTCCGGCAGACTTTTTATTCCACTGAATTTTTAGAATGGCGTGATGTTGATTACGACAGGTCAATTGAGGATATGGTCGTTCGCTCGGGCAGATTTCCCGAGGGGGATTATAAATTAACCGTTAGCCTTATAAGCGGGTTTGAGACTTTAGCCGAGGACGATGCTCCGTTCTTTATTGTTTATCCAGACCCGCCTCAATTGCTTTTACCTTCTAATGGTTCAACGGTGACCATGCCCTATCCCATGTTTCAATGGACACCAGTGATAACCCCGCCTGATTATATAATTAACTATCACCTGCTTATAGTTGAGCGTTTACCGGGTCAATCGCTGCAACAGGCGATAGAGGCAAACTATCCGCATCATGAGGAAACTATCACGGGCTTATCTTTCTATAACTATCCTTTTGATGGGCTTCCCTTTGAGGTTGGCAAAGAATATGTCTGGCAGATCACTGCCACGGATCAAAATGGTTTTGCACCGACTTCTAATGATGGTAAAAGCGAAATATGGTCGTTCTTTTATGGTAGTAGTGGTGGAGAGCCCGCGGAACTTCCTTTTGACACTCTTGTCATCGAGCCGGGTGCTGTTTATTTGGTCAATTTGGATGCTCTAACTGTTTTCGAGGATGACTTTGTTTATACTTTAAATGGTTCAACGGAACTACTGCTTAATTTACCGGGTGGTTTCGAGGTGTCTGTCTCTGTGTTTGTCAGTGACCTCATCCTGCAAAAAGGCAATTATGAGATACCAACGTTTTTATCAGGAAGTATATCGGGGGATTTGAATACCGGGGATATACCAACGGAACTGACGGGTGAATACTTTCTCCCTCAGGATATTGAATTTGATCCTTCTAACCATGTTACCATAGGGGGGATACTCAACCTGCCGGGTGATTACGGTCAATATGAGCTAATTGGCCGCATTAGCTTAACCGCCAGTGGTCTATCAGGTGAGGCTTCAATTACCGGTTCGCCGTCATCACCAGTATTTACAATTGGCGACGAGATGGCTCAATTGGTTGTAACTCAAGCCTCGGTCACTTTTTCTGAACCCGGTATCAGTCTAAGCGGCATCATAGAGTTGTTCGGAATTCAATCCGAATGTAATCTGGTTGACCTTTCTTTATTGGCC
Organism: candidate division Zixibacteria bacterium 4484_95; assembly: GCA_002085375.1. GTDB lineage: Bacteria > Zixibacteria > MSB-5A5 > UBA10806 > 4484-95 > 4484-95. The sequence goes on from NATP01000023.1 coordinate 5,322, forward strand.
GGTGGCGTATTAACAGGTGAGATAACCTGTGCCGGTGAGGTTTCTATACCTTTGGTTGATGAATCAGATAGGTTTGTTTTAATTCTTTCAGGGTTATCCGGTAATTTTAATGCAAATTTAAGCACTGGTGACATTGATTATAATATTATTGCCACAGGTAGGCTTGATTTTCAACCTGATGAATCGACCAGTTTTGGCGCCGATATCGTTTTACAAATTTCATCATCGGGAATTTCAGTTGAATCATTTGTACCCCGTGGCGATTTGGATTTTTCGGCTATTGACTTAGGCTGGCTAAATCTTCAATTGAGTAATCTTTCATTATCGTCATTATCATTTATAGCGGGCAATTGGGATTTCTCGCTTGGTATGGACCTTGCATTTGGTTTTCCTGCTTTCGACAGCCTTTCTTTACCTCCCATTAGCGGGGTTACATTTGGTCCTGATGGGTTTACTATTCCTGAGACCAGTATCCCGTCTTTGTATCTGCCGCGGGTCGAGCTTGGTGGATTCGAACTTGAATTTCTTGCTCTTAGTTTTCCCGCTTTATCGTTCTCTTGGTTTGATTGGGATCCGGAATTACCGGCAGAATTCAGTTTCGATTTTGATCTGCGTCTACGTTTTCCCGATTTCCCGGAGGGTACGCCTATAGAGTTACGGGATCCTGAAATTATCATAAATAATGCTTCGTTTGTTAATGGCAACTTCAATGCTACAATACCGGTTACTTCATTTGCAGAGCCGGGCCTAGGTTTGCCTTTAGGTGAATTTATCGTCATGAATGTTATGGAGCTGTCCGGTTCTCTTGGCGCTGCAATAGAGGATGGAGAGCTAATGTTTTCACCCGATGTTCGCTTGCGCGGGATGCTTGAATTACCGCCAGCATTTTCCTGTGAAGGTGGCGACCAAGCTCTTAATCTACTGTCAACCTCAATACAGATTTTGGGAGATGGCCGATTAAATGGGATTATAGAAAACATTGTTCCGCCCTGTTCACTTCATGTTGGACTATTGTCCTTAGCGATCACAAATTCGAACCTTAACTTCTACCTTGAAGATGACGAGCAAAGGATATTGCTTGATGGAACAGCTTTTCTTGGTTTCAACAGTCCTTCAGGCGAACCGATAAACGCTACTGCATCTTTTAGCTATGAGTTTATTCAAAATCGTTTGCTTTCTCTTGAGGGTGATATAAACACGCCTTTTGTATGGGAGGTACCTCCATCTGTACCGGTGCTCTCGTTTAATATTGGTAGCGCTGATATCAATGAGGAAGGCATCGTCATCAATGGCAGGCAGTCGTTACAACTTGGCGATGAGGCAACTTTGGGTGTGACTTTCGATAATCTGGCAGTATGTTGGGATGATTTCAGAATAAATTCCGGTAATGTGTCTTTTGATATGCCGTTTGCTTTCAAGGTGGCATTTGATGGAGATGAACTGGTTTACCAGGCTGTACCACAGGGTACAGAGCTTACCGAAGAGCTGGGGATTTTACTGGAGCTGCCAAATTCGATCTCGATAGATGCTGATGGATTTGCTGTCAGTGGTTCTTCGGCTATTCATCTTCGTTTCGATGGTTATGATTTACCATCGTTATCAGGAGTATATTCTTCGGATTTTGCTTTTTCGTTAAGCCCCTTCAAGGTTTCATCTGGGCAATTGGAGTTTTTCTCCGGTGAGCATTGTATCGCCTTGATAGATTCACGTGGTTTCTTCCCTGATTTGAGCTATTTTGGAATGGCTTTTTTACCGGAGCACCTGGGTTTACCGGTCGAGGACATTGCTTATTTGCAGATTAAAGATGGCGATGAATTGCTGGTAGATCACGAGTTTGTTGACAGCGGTTTACGTCTTTATACTCGCCCTGGCCAGCCGGTGAGCTTGGTAATGACATCGTTACAGCTTGGCCGTCCTCAGCCACCGCAGTTAAATATCGAATTTGATTTCACTATCGACCCCGTATCAAGGAATCTGGTTGATGGTTCAATTAATGTCACGGTTCCGCCGGAACAGTATGCTGATTTTGATTTGAGTTCACTGGGAATTCCCTTTGAATTGCGAAACCTGGTATACGGTGATGTTAATGGTTTGAATGTTTTCCAGTTGGGAGGACGGTTAAAACTGTTTGATACCAGTATTAGCGATGAGGTTTTCCAACTAACACTTATGCCGGATGGCCGTTTGCTGGGTTCGATTGATTTTCCAGTGGCTCAGGAAATACCCTTGGTTAACGGAAGCGATAACCTTACATTGAGTATTTCTAATATCGCCGGTTCGTTTGAAACTCAATTTATACCACTGGACATCTCATTTGACTTAAGTCTCACCGGTGGTATTCGTTTGAACCTCGATGATACCACCAGCTATGGAGCCTCAACGGAAATTGGTATCACCGAATATGGCCTTGAAATTCGAGGATTTGATGTTGATACTCCAACCCAGCTACCTGCACTTAACCTTGGCACGCTGGACATGTATTTCTCGAATTTCACTATACCATCACTGACTTATGATCTTATTGCCGGCTGGGATTTTGAAATCGGTGTGGACTTAGGTTTTGGTTTCCCCGACATCGGTTTCCAGCTTCCCCAGATGTCGGGTGTTGTAATCAGTAAAAATGGTATTTATATCCCCGAGTACTCGATTCCAGAGCTTTCCGATTCTGCTTATACATTTTATGGATTTGGGCTAAAGCCTTTAGCTTTTCGCATGAGTGCCTTTACGTTCGACTGGTTCAATTTCAGCGGAGGTCCTCTTGAGGATTGGGGATTTGCTTTTGATTTCGAGCTTAGCTTCCCCGAGTTCCCGGAATTCGTACCACCTGATTTACGAAACCCACAAGTAACCATCTTAAATGCCGGTTATCTGAATGGCAAAATCACCGGTTCTCTTGAAACCAAGGAGTTCGATTTACCGGGCTTACTGCTTCCACTTGGTGGCGGTTTGAATTTCTTTGTTCGGGAAATCGGCGGTGACCTGGCTGTAATAGACGATATTCAAAACTTCAATATAACTTTCAGGGGCGATATACAGATGCCGGAGGTGCTCCGCTGTGATGCAGACAGTGGTGTGGCCGATGTCATGTCGACAGCTTTTACAATCGATAGCAATGGTCATATAACTGGAACCTTAACCGATTTCATACCAGGTTGCCCACTTGATATTGGATTTGGGCAACTTGCTGTAACCAACTCAAATGTTCAACTGGCAATAGCTGGTGACCAGCAGAGTGCAATTATGGACTTAAGCGGTGTGTTGCGTATTCCTGGCACTTCCGAGGGCGATACAATCACCGCCGCAGGAAGTCTTAGCTTTGATTTGATAAACGCTCGGATATTAGACGGTGAAATTGCCATTACCGATCCTTTCCGGTGGCAGATTCCTCAGGATGACCCTGTCCTTGTTTTCACTATCAACAACGCTGTTCTTAATTCCAGCGGTTTGCTGATAAACGGCTCTAACACGCTGATTCTATCCGAGGGAGCCACTGTAGGTGTAAACTTCAACAATCTGGTATTCGACATAACCGATTTCAATATTGTCTCGGGCGAGGCCACGTTTACCAGTCAATTTGCCCTTAAGTTTATAACTGAGCTTGGCGGGTTGGAGTGGAGCGCTGTTGATATATCCGCTCCTATTACCGAAGTTACGGGCGTACGGTTGACCCTTCCGGAAAATATCTCACTGAGTTCCAATGGCTTTGCCGCCAGCGGTGAAACCGATGTGTTTATACGCTTTAATGGAGAGGATTATACCAATATCCGATGCCTGTTCTCTGAGTCATTCAATATCGGTTTTTCTCCTTTCGGTGTCACATCAGGCCAGGCTGAGTTTTTCCTGGATGAAACACTCGTTGCCGTACTGGATAGCGATGGTTTCCATCCCGGTGATTTGTTTGGCATAATACCACTTCCCGAAAAACTACCATTACCCGATACCAGTATCGCTTACATTGTGTTAAAAGATGGCGAGGAGGTTTTAGTCCAAACTGAGGCGGTTTCGAATGGGTTACACATCTCGACCCGTCCGGGTGAGCAGGTTCAGCTTGTCATTCCAGCACTTCAATATGAAGCACCGGAGCCACCGTCATTTGGTATAGCTTTTGGTGTCACCGTCAATGTTTCTACTTTTGAATTGGTTGAGGGCTCAATCGATGTTTCACCGCCTGAGGGGGCAGAGTCACTTTTATCATTAGCATCGGCTGGTATCCCTCTAGACCTTACGCAGTTGCTGTTCTCTCATTTTCAGGGAGCTCCTGCACTTATAGCCAGTGCACGGATAGCTTTACCCGAAGCGCTTGGCAGTGTCAATGTAAGTTTAGATTCGTTGGTTATCTCCACAGAGGGATTTTCCGGTTCTGTGAACATGGGTACTTTCAGCGAATATTACCAGCAACTTGATGATTATATCGCTGATGTTCCTATCGGTGACATGTTTAATTTCAAAGTGGGTGGCGTTAATGCGACTTTTGGCGTCGATGATTTATCATTTAGATTATCCGGAGATATCCAGACTCAATTTTTCAGTAGTGAATCCGACACGGCGGCGATCCATTATGTGGCTGTATGGGAAAATGGCGAGTTCGGTTTTGGTTTCGATATTTCTCACCTACCCGATGCAGCCTTGCCATTGTACATTGCAACGTTCAGACCAGAGCCGATTGCGGACAACCCGGCTTTTGATTTGAGCTTCCCGGAGGGAAGTATTGCTCTAACGCTCTCCGGAACTTTGAGCCTAACAGATTTTGGTGATGGGTTTTCTGTCTCATTTGCCGGTTTGCAGATTTCACCTGATGGGGTAACGATTCCGGATATAAATATAACAACTCCTGAGGATTTCCTGAATTTTGAATTGTTCAGCGCTCAATTTGAAATTAAAGATATAGAGGGTTATCCCGGAATTTCTTTCGATTATGAAAACAATGTATTCTATTTATCCCTAAGCGGTGAGCTTGAATTTCTCAATAATACGAGCTCGTTTCATGGCTTAAAAATCGGCACTGATGGCTCAGTCAGTATTGCTGGTGTTAGCCTTATAAGTGGTGAGTTTTATATAGTTGATGACTATATAGCCTTAACCGAGCTTGGAATACAGTCCAGTGCTTTAGTCGTAGAGGGTTTTGCCAGACTGCCTGAACCATGTGATACTTCAAAGCAGACTTTCAATTTCTCGATTAATCCTGACGGAACGGTTTCTGGTGGTGCTAATATCAGCATTATTGATGAAACACCGGGATTGGGTGGCGATGACCAGAGTGAATTTGATCTCTGGGTAGCCACATTTGATCCCACCTATGCCGCTTTAGGATTCAACTTTGGCAACTTAGAGCAAAGCTCGTTACAGATGGTTGCAGATATCTATTTCATGAGTGATGCAAATAAATGGCTTCATATAGGAACTCGTTCGGGTGGTGTTGTAACTCCTGGATTGGAGATCAAGTTTGATGGAACTGTCCGCTGGGGGAATCTGCAATCTGCACCGGGTATGTTTGATGTAAACTGGGAAGCTCTCAAGCTTGATTCATTGATATTTGCCTCATTTGATTCTGAGACAAGCGATTTTGCACTTTCTATCTCGGGGAAATTAAATGTGAATGTGGAAGGTGTCGGTGGAGGATTGCAATTTGAAGATTTACATGTAACCTCAAGTGGTAACGTTGAAAACCTGGCTGGCTCCATTACCGGTGGTGATATTACTATAACAGATATCGTAACGATAACCATAAGCAATATAGGGTATAGTAGTGTACCAACGGATATTCAGGTAACAGGCGGCGCTTCATGTGAAAGCATGGGGGATCAGGGTCCCAATCCACCGGAAACGCAGACTATTCATGTAACCAGCTTCTTCAGGTTTGGTGCTTCTATTGATATAGCTGGAGTTGGAGGAGGAGGTATCAGGGAATTTCTTACCTATACCACAGAAAACTCCACTCATATCATTATCGATAGCGCTTATGTTAACATACCAGATCTCGTTGAATTTAGTATAGACCTTACATATGAACAGGTTGGAAACGAGGGATTCTCACTGCTTATGGGAGGGCAAGGGTTATTTGTTAACACCTATGGAATTGTGGTGGTGGGTAAGATTGCTCATATAAACGATGAAACCAGTTTTGGTTTATTCGTAGCTATGGATGTTTCGATTACTATACCGCCATGTTTAGTTTTAACAGGTGTAGGTGGAGGGTTCTTCTATAATCCCACCGAGTGCGATCTGGCTCTTGTAAGAGAAATGGCGGGCTTTGGCGGTGATAATCCAGCCAGCGGACGTATCAGCGACCCTGGTAGTTTTGCTGTGTTGTTATATGCCCAGGTTGCCATCGTCCAAGATTATCTGGTCTCTGGTAGCGTTCTTCTTACAATTACAGAGGGATATTTCAGGCTTGATGGACGAGTAGTACTTCTCAATCAGGATACCTATTTGAATGGTTCGATATATCTGTGTGTTGGTTTCATGAGCGGTTATGCTGAGGGTAACATAACTGTCGATGTTACCGTGGGGGATTTCATTAACGGTCAAACCGAGTTAGCTTTCTATGTTTACGGTGAGGATGCCTGGGGGATTAAGGGTGCGATTGACTTATCAATTATGCATCTCCTCGACGCTAATGCTGAGTTGTTTATTGGCAATCCCGGTTTCTTTATCCAGATGAGCATATCTTATCATTGGAGCATCTGGGTCCTTGAGGTGAACGCGGGTTTCGAGGCTATGGCCTGGTATGTGGTAAACGTTTCCTGGGGCATGTATGCCAAGGTTTGGGTTTCTGCTGAAGCGTTTTGGGGTCTTGTGTCGGCTAAGGGTTGGTTGGAGGCAGCCCTTATAGGCGCTGATGGGAGCTGGTATATCTTTGGCTTGGCCGGAATAAAGGGATGTGTTCTTGGTATCTGCAAATCGGCCAGTGTCTGGTGTAAAATCGAGGATGGGAGTATTTCTGGAGGAACGGGGCGAAACTCGGAGATGGATGACTTAATTGACGAGGCTAAAAGTATTGGTGAGGATATGGAAGAGGAAGCAGAGGAGGCTCAGGATGCCATTGATGAGGCTATCGTTCAATCATTCCTTTTAACCGACGAGGAGTTGGTTGAAGCATTTAATAATCTTTACAAGGCTGGCCAGCTATTAAGGGGTGATAATCCTTGGCTACAGTGGTTTGTAATACTCTTCTTAGCCGATGTTGGTGAATTAGATGAAATGGAACTTAGCTATGGTGAGGTTCCGGCTGCAATAAATTGGAATTGGTGCCAGGATCATGGATTTTTTGATTGGGATATTTGTTCTTCGCAATGGGCTATGTTTCGTAGTTCTTATCTGCAGGAAATAGTGCAAATACCCTACATTTACGAAAACTTCTTTTTCTCCCCTGATGCTCCACCACATGCTGCACGTGATTCTATAAGGACGCTTAGAAATCGAGTGGATAATTTGGTTGAATCATCGAACGATGATCGTAATCAGATTTCCAATCGTCTGAATCAGATATCAGCCACCTTGGCCGGGATACCAGAGCTTGAATATGTATTGGGCGACCCTGTTAGATCATACAACCTTGATGACCCTGTGACAGAGGAATATGTCCAGGGCGATACGACATATAAAAGAGCTATCAGCCAGCCTGATTTCACTCTTGATGAGATTTTAGCTAATAGTAACAAAGATGTTTTGGAACAGGCTGAGGAAGACTTCGGAGAATATGAAGCGCTTATTGTCGATAAAATTAACACTTTAGAAAGTGCTATTCAGTCTGTTGATGATGCATTAAGCGGATCTGGTGGAGAAATTAGCTTTGATCAAGTTGGGCAAAATTATGCGAACTTGATGTATAAGATTGGCCAATTTTATTTTAATCGCGTGTCTTATAATCGTCAGGAGCAGGAATATGCACGTGAAAAAGCTAGTGAACTTCAAGAACTCCATGAGACTTTACAAGCGATCTTATCTTTTAAGTCACTTCATCTTTCCATGCATCCTATCGGCGATACACTTTTACCAGAATTGCGAGATTTGACCTGGGCGAGGAAAGAGGCATTGCTCAAGCTCAGAATGGTAGGTGGCATAGAAGATAGTTTAGCAGCATTCAATTCGAGATGGAATACATTAAGCGTTGGTGTAAAAAGAGAGCTTTCATTGGCTGTCGGTATGCAACTATGGTTCGATATGTGCTATTTAGGTTTCCAGCATTTAGATTCGGTTGCAACCGCTACAATTACCAGCGAATCACCTGTCCAACTCAGGGATGAATTAAACAATGTCGGTTATGCCCAATCGGCATATACCACGGCAATCGATCCTATTTTTGATGCTAAAGTCATTCTTACGGAAAAACTATACGATATTCTGGCACTTTATGGTGAATGGCAGGAGAGCCAGCCCGATACGGTTGAATGGCTGATTCCACATGATCAGGTTATCAGCAAAAAAGCCGATTTAATGAACGATTTACAAGTACCTCAACTTAATACGATCAATGTAACTACTTATAATGCAGATTATTATAATTACGGGGCAATGAATTGGTCAGCCTCTCATCCGCGCGGTATATCTGAATATGCTATCTTGTTTAATGAGCAAGAACATCCAACACCTCCGGAGATTGGCCTACAGAGTATTGGCCGACGGATGAATATGGTGAGGTATTTCCTCCAACAGGAGGACCAGACATCCAGTAACTGGACATTAACTCTGAGGGCTCGAGCAGGTGCGGGCTACACAAACCAAAGGCAGGTTAACTTTGTCACTTACTTCTCACCCGATGGTGGAGGAGGAGTTGGTTCATATGAAAATTACAATATGGGTGGTGATGTTACCGCACCCGCCACACCGACAGTTACATTCCCGTATTACGAAAGTAGATATAGTGCCGGTCACACTCTTTACTATTACTCACCGTTTACAGATTATACTACGGCAAGCTGGTCGTCATACGATAACGAATCAGGTATAGTGGAATACCTGTATTCGATCGGTACTTCACCTGGTGACACTTCGATACTTGGCTGGACTTCAGCGGGTGGTCTCACGGAAGCCACAATATATGACCTGCAATTGCAACATGGAGGGTTTTATTGTCTTAATGTGGTAGCCCGGAATGGTGAAAATATGTGGAGTGCGAATGGCAAAGCCAATCTAATCATTGACACATCACCACCACCAACTCCTACCGCTAGATATTACTATGAGTGGGAAGGGCCAGAGTTTTATCCATATACTCCACCAACAGTTATTCCTCCCGTTCCTTTGCCGCCCGAACTTGTACCTCCTATAGGGCCATCTATGCCTTATTATGAACCGCACGTGCCAGGTGAGCCACCATCTATTACCACATTATGGTATGCAAGTTCCGATTCACAATCGTATATCCTTGGGTATCAATATAGAGTTATATCCGCCAGCGATACGACAGTTAGGACAGATGACTGGATTTTTATTGGAAATGATCTTGGAGTAACCGTTACCGGTGGTATCGTTGAATATCTTGATTCGTTCTATATAGATGTAGAAGCGATAAACTATGCTGGACTGACAAGTGAGCCATTTCGTAGTGGTCCACACATACCTCCAGATCCAAGTCCGCCATCAGATCCAACTGCAGCCCTATGTTATGGATTGCCAGCGGGTACAAATTATTTAATCTTCTCGGAGAGATCTCATGATTACGAAACAGACCTGAGAGGTTATCAGATAGCAGTGGGTACCGTGCCTGGTGGTACCGATATCGTTGATTGGAACAATGACACTATTGATTTTGATAATTCGGATATTGGTGTAGCCGAATCCTGGGTCCTGCCGGATTTAGGACTTGCTCAGGGAACAACCTGTTATATAAGTTTGCGAGCAGTGAATAATGCCGGCATGATCAGCGGCAGTTGTGTAACCGGTCCATATATCATCGATTCGACACCCCCTATTACTCCAATTGTATCACCGTCCTTGGAGCGTCAAGGTGGCCGTGGTCCTTTACTTCTAAGGTTAGTGTTTTCGAATGTATCTGATCCTGAATCAGGTATTGAAGATATCGAATATGCCATTGGAACCTCAAATGGTTCAACGGATGTCTTTGATTGGTATGGTTCCGGTTTGGTTTATGAACGTTGGATCATGTATGGGATTTTAGGGATGACCGGTGGTAACACATACTATATAGGTGTAAGAACGATAAATGGTATTGGGCTTGTATCCGAGGAATTCTGGACAAGTATTTATATACCGGAGGAGTAATCATGAAGAAGCTTTGGTTAATTTTCATTATAACTATCTTGTTATTTGGAATATCGGAAGCGCAGGTAAAACGGGAGCTTATAACTATGGCCAGTGGCGATTCGGTGGTTCTATTTCTAACCGTAGCTCCGCGCTCAACAGAGGCTTTCCATGTTTACCGTAAGGGACCGTTGCCAACTGACAACGACTTTGAACTTCTCACCAAAGATTCTCCAGTAAAACCGGTTATTGATCCAAATCAGGTAAAGGCGGTTCTGGGCGAGGATTGGCAGATGATTTCAAAAGCTTTTAACACAACCGAACCCTTTGAAATCCTGCGCAAACTGCGGGGTGATGAATTTGTAGGTATTGCACATTCGCTATTGAGTCCTCGTGTTGCTCGCCTAACAGGACGATGGTTTCTCGATACTGGTGTTGAGCATGGTAGTGAGTATATTTATAAAGTGGTTTATGTCGATAGCCGAGGTAAGGAATTGTTTACAATAAAGAAAAGGACCGCTGTTACTGAAATATATCCTGATCCACCTTATGACGTGAAGGCGGAGGTAGGAGATGCAAGGCTTGTGTTGACCTGGGATTACCCCAAGT
>NATP01000024.1 GCA_002085375.1 candidate division Zixibacteria bacterium 4484_95
CAGACCCCTACTGATAGACCACTTTATGAAGCTATAGAGGATGGAGTTAGGAACATTGCAAGGAGAGCAGGAGCAACGGTACTGGAAATTGACAAGGCAATATATTTTGGCAGAATGACTGATGAATATATACACAGCTAACTGCGGTTCTATTCTTAAAAACTTTTACAATCGGAAGGGGTTTTAGTCATGTTTGGTAAAATTCAAGATATACTAGGTGTTGAAGATTTGATAGGCTTGCATAAGAAATTGGTAGGGAAAGAGAAAACATTCATTGAGAAATGGGAAGTTCAAAATTTTAAGAATCTTGATTCTATTCCGGACATTCGAGGTAAATTTGCCATATACCTTCTAGTCAGAAGTGATTATCCCGTATACCTTGGCAAAAGCGTTAATGCATCTATTCGAGTAAAGAATCATGTCCAGGAAAAAGATTTTGACAGGATGACTATATTTTCCTCAGAAGCTTTTACTAATGACATCAAAGTTCTTAGCTATATCGAGTTTCTCTGCTATTATACTCTCTGGTCAAAAGGATACTGTCTGATATACAATAGCACTGATGTTTGGAACACCTTGCCAATAAAGAGCCAGAAGGGGCCCGCCTTTAACCCAACTGAGGTATCATATGCGCATAATTTCATGAACATGTATTTGAGCTCATTGGAAAAAGCGAATCTTTCTCCTCCTATGATTCCCGGAAAACCTTTAAAACTGGAATATCATGGAAAGAAAGAAATTACCGTAAATGCCATATACTGGAGACCAACAATCAAAAAGGAACTTCACAGCCTGGCCATCGATTATTGGGACAAAAAAAACGAAGAACGTCTGAAAAGAAGTAGATCTAAGAACAAAAATAAATTGAGATGTAAATTTACTGGGAGCGGGTCTTTTCAGCTACTGAGGGGGACAAAAGGCATAATAATGCGCAACGATTATGACCAGCAGACAACTTACGACTTACTTAGGAAGATTGAAGTCTTCACTGAAACTAGTGGAGAAACTTTATGGGTGGCCGATTACCCTTTTCCTAAGTCAAATCTAATGCTTCATATAATTCAAGCTATGAATTCTGCTAACGCCAGATATGAGCTTTCAATTGCCAGCACAGGAAAGTATTTGCATGAATTGGAAAATGAATGGAGGTACCAATTGGGCTTAGAATAACTCTGAGTTATTGAACCTTCTTGAGTTTGAGCCTAATCTAATATACTATGTCCATAACATAACGTTTTTCATCCCGTCTTAAGTTTTCATTACATTCTTATTCCAGAAATTCGAGATGATTTGGACTTGGCTTATAAGTGGCCATAGTCTTATGATGATGGTGATTAATTACCGTGTCGTCAGGTCGCCGCACCTGACGACTTCAACATGAAAATCCCGACAACTCTACTCAAAATGTCGGGTTTCATTGTAGGTCGGCCTGCCCGACCTACTGGTTGACTTATTAAAACAACAATAGTAGCTATTTCCATACCTTCAAAACCTGTCTTATCATATCCTCAAGCAAATCCAGTTTCAATTGGCAGTTTTTATCGGATTTGGCCTTTTGAGGGTCAGGGTGTGTTTCGATAAATAAGCCATCCACGCCGACAGCGACGGCGGCTTTTGCCAATGGCAAAATAAACTCGGGAGAGCCTCCGGAGGAACCGCCCTTGGCTCCCGGTTTCTGCACCGAGTGAGTGCAATCGAAAATAACCGGAAAGCCGGTTTTTTTCATTATCACCAGCGAACGGAAATCAACTATCAAGTCGTGATATCCAAAAGTGGTTCCGCGTTCGGTGAGAATCACCTTATTGTTGCCCTCCGATACCGCTTTTTGTGCTATTTCGCTCATATCCTCAGGAGCCATGAACTGTCCCTTTTTTATGTTTAGAGGAAGCCCGGTTTTTGCAGCTGCCAAGACAAGCTCGGTTTGCCTGCATAGGAAAGCTGGAATCTGAAGGCAATCGGCAACCTCTGCTGCCATATCAGCCTCGTCGGGTTTGTGAATATCGGTCAAGATTGGCACATTAAATTGGCTTTTGACATCAGCCAGTATCTTAAGAGCCTTATCAACGCCTATCGTGGCAAACGATTTTCCCGATTGGCGGTTGGCTTTTATATATGATGATTTGTAGATAAAGGGAATGTCAAGTTTTTGCGAGATTATTTTTAATTTTTCAGCGGTGGCAAAGGCGATTTCTTTTGATTCCACCACGCATGGCCCGGCGATAATAAATGGCTTGCCTGAACCGATTTCAATTTCACCTATTTTAAATTTTGTTTCGGCCACGGTTTCTCCTTTACCGCTATGACCTGCCAGACCGATTTTCTTCCCCGGGATTTGAATTTTCTCTCCATTTTCAGCTCAAGTATCATATCGGGAAGTTCGACTTCTATCAGGCCATGAAATATACCCTCCCCTACAATTATAATATTTTCGGGCCTGACATCTCTATCACAATATTGAGAGTTGTTCAAAAAAGCTGAGGTGACGGCTTTGATATCAGTCCACCACGGCTGATAGCCTGAGTCGCTTTCAGCCTGGTAATAAAGAATATCTTTATCGGGTGGATAAGGCAATTCTATGGTATATTCTTCGAATTTATTCATTTTTACACATCCACCTATGAGCAGGGCGAGGAAAATAGCTGTGTAAATCTTTTTCATTTATTTTTAAGAGTTGATGCTGATATTTTTGTGGAGGGTACCTTTTTTGATTTTTGATATTTCAGGGCTGCTTCAACCAAACCTTTAAAAAGCGGATGAGGTGCCATTGGCCGTGATTTCAACTCAGGATGAAATTGACTGGCGATGAAATAAGGGTGGTTTTGCAATTCTATCATTTCAACCAGCGCTCCATCGGGAGACAGACCGGAGAAAACCATGCCTTTATCGCCAAGGACGTTACGGAATTCATTGTTAACCTCATAGCGGTGTCGATGGCGCTCACTTATTTTCGGTTTATTGTATATCTTTTCGGCAAGAGAGCCTTTTGTGATATTACAGGGGTATGCTCCGAGTCGCATAGTACCACCCTTACGTGTTATTTTCCGCTGTTCATCCATAAGGTGAATCACAGGGTGTGGGGTTTTTTGATCAAACTCGTAAGAATTGGCATTTTTTAGTCCACAGACATTGCGAGCAAACTCAATCACAGCGCATTGCAGGCCAAGGCATAAACCCAAAAAGGGTATTTTGTTCTCCCGTACATATCTGACCGCCTCGATTTTTCCCTCAATGCCTCGCTCGCCAAAGCCGCCCGGGATAAGGACACCATCAACATTGCTGATGAATTTTTCAACTCCCTCATCTGCAATCTCCTCTGACGATACCCAGACAAGTTCAACATGGGTATCGTTTGGTACACCAGCATGGATGAAAGCCTCGGTTATCGATTTGTAGGCGTCTCTAAGGTTGATATATTTACCAACTATAGCTATGCGAACATTATGGACTGGCTTTTTGACCTTTTCCACCATCTTTTTCCATTCTTCAAGGTCGAGGTCCTTGCATAAAAGGTCGAGATAGTGTACTATGAGGTTGTCGAGAAGTTCGCAATGAAATAAGATCGGCACCTCATATATGGTTTGACAGTCTATGTCCTGGATAACGGCTTCGGGGGGCACATTACAGAAAAGCCCTATCTTGCGCTTGATATCCCGAGATAGCTTTCTGGTTGTTCGACAGATAAGGATATTGGGTTGGATACCAATCTCCCTGAGCGCCTTAACAGAGTGTTGTGTTGGTTTGGTTTTCAATTCATCGGATGTTTTAAGATAGGGAATCAGGGTAAGGTGTATAAAGAGGGTATTTTCGGGGCCATATTCTAAGCCCATCTGGCGTATTGCCTCAAGGAAAGGCATAGCCTCGATATCACCTACTGTACCTCCTATCTCGGTAATAACGATATCAACATTATCGTCCATCTGAGCAAGTAACGTACATCGCGATTTGATTTCATCGGTAATGTGGGGAATAACCTGCACTGTCGCACCAAGATAATCGCCTCGTCTTTCCCGCTGAATTACTGCATCATAAACCTGCCCCGAGGTGACATTGGAAAATTTATTCAAGCTGACATCGATAAAACGCTCATAATGCCCCAGATCAAGGTCTGTTTCCGAGCCATCATCAAGGACATAAACCTCTCCATGCTGGAACGGATTCATAGTCCCCGGATCGACATTTATATAAGGATCGAATTTCTGAAGTCTGACCTCTAAGCCCCTAGATTTTAATAATAAACCAATACTAGCAGCAGCAATTCCTTTGCCTAAAGATGAGGTAACACCACCGCTAATAAATATGTATTTTGTCTGCTTCTTCTTACGAGGCATAGCTATCTCAAATTGTCTAACATCTTTTCAGCCTTTAATAAATCTTCCTGCGTATCTATCCCCAATGTAAGATGCTTGCAAATGACACAAAAAATGTCATACCCGTTCTCCAGGGCCCTCAATTGTTCTAAACTCTCTACGGTTTCGAGGGGAGTTCTTTTTAAGGAGGCGAATGTTTGTAAAAACTTTGGCGTAAAACCATAGATGCCTATATGCCGGTAGATGTTAAAATGAACGGGACTTTCAAGACCTTTTTCATTGACAGACCAAGGAATTCTGCTTCTGGAAAAATATAAGGCCTTTCCAGCCTTATCCAATACAACCTTGACGATATCGGGGTTATCGACATTGGCCATGTCTGCAAAAGTACTACAGGCCGTACTCATAACTGCTTTGGAATTGTCAATAAGACATCCAGCAACTTTGTCGATTACCTCGGGCGAGAGCAGGGGTTCATCTCCCTGGATATTCAGGATTATATCAGCTTTGAGGTCTTTGGCCACAGCCGCTACTCGCTCACTACCGCAGGTGAAATTCCCCTTGGTGATAGCAATTTTACCGCCATACTTGGTTACTGCTTCGGCTATACGCAAATCATCTGTAGCAACAATTACATCATCGATGATGGATGCTTTTTGTGCTTGCCTCATCACCCGGACTATTATAGGAATGTTACCAAGCAACGCCAACGGTTTACCTGGAAACCGGCGTGAAGCATATCTTGAGGGAATTATTCCAATTACTTTCGGCACAAGTTATTTTAATAAAAGCCTGATTTCATGTCAACAAAAAAGGAATTTTGGCAATCCCTGAATATTTAACTTTATCGAAAGCATGTATGGTGGAGCATCTTATCGTTTCGAATATTAATGGTTTTTCAGTTTGATTGTTCTATAATTTTCGATAAATTGTCATTTACGAGGTGTATTATAAGTGAATGAATTTCTTATTGAACCGCTTAAAAATGAACATCACGATTGGCTTGTTGAGTTTCTTTGCGAACAATGGGGATCGACAATAACAATCAGCCGGGGACATATCCACAATACGGATAAATTGCCGGGCTTTGTGGCTGTTTTAGACGGTCGATTTGTGGGGTTGATAACATTCAATATATACAAACAGGAATGCGAGATTGTAACATTAAACAGCGTTGTAGAAAAACGTGGTATAGGTACAGCTTTGATTAATGAGGTCAAAAGGATGGCCATTTTAAAAGGATGCGGAAGACTATGGCTTGTAACGTCGAATGATAACCTCAGAGCCGTGCAGTTCTACCAAAAGCTGGGTTTTCGATTAGTTAAGATTTATCGTAATGCGATTGAAAAGTCGCGCCAGCTCAAGCCTGAAATTCCTTTGATAGGAATAGACGGAATACCGATTCGTGATGAGATCGAACTGGAGTTCATTTTATAAAAGAGATAATCATTGTTCTACTTAGCCTTATATATTTATTAAGACCGGTGAATTCCCTACTGCCATAATTGATTAAGGTTTTTTCTTTACAATATAGATTGAGTACTTCACCGTATCAAAACGCATAAAATATACATATTGACTTTATAATGACTAAAATAATAAGGCGTTGGAGCGGAATGAAATGCTTTTGCAAAATGAACAATAAGGCATTACCAGTAGCGTCCCAACGTTTTTCTAAAAAATCGGGAGAACTATAAGAGTCTCAATATAAAGCCAAGAAACGTTCCGAATCAACACGTCGGATTTTTTTCGATATAGAAAAACAGAAATGTCTTGTTTCTCTAACAAACGATTTTAAACCGCCTGCTGTGACGATAGCAAAACTGTATAAGATTCCAAATTCCTGCTTATGTCAATACCCCTTACTACCAATGAACACTGCCAATATACCCAGCGGCATTACCGCTTTCATGAAACCTGCAACAAAGCGATATGTCCTCTTTTCAGGTGAACGAATTAAACAAATAACAAAATACAGCAAAAACAAATCCGTACCAAATATCACCACTACCAAATAAACCAAACCATATATTTTTATCAGGTAAGGAACGATGGTAGCGAATACCAGTAATATGGTGAAGCCAACCGCTAAAAACCTCGAAACAGCAAAACCGTATTTAACAGCTCCTGTTTTAACATTACAATTCCTATCGACGTCGAAATCTTCCATATCCTTGACGATTTCGCGAACCAGATGAAACAAGAAAGCAAACGCTGCCGGTATCAATCCCCCGCGGATGTTACCAACCGAAGCTGCCCCGTAGAAAAAGGCTGTAGCGGAAATTATCGATATCAATATATTACCGACATAGCCACTACCTTTAAAGAAGGGCGTGTACAGAAATAATCCCAAGGATGCCAATGATGCAATTATAAGGCACTGGATGTTTATGAGTGCGGCGAGCACCAGGCCACATATCGCCATTATCAAAGCCAGAACGATCGCTGATTTTACCGAGACCAAGGATGAGGGTAATGGCCGAAACGGCTTTGAACGTTTGTCGACCTCTATATCGAATATGTCATTACAGGTATTGCCGAATCCGGCTATAAAAGCGGCTGAAATACAGGCTAAAAGCAAACTATCTGAATAAAATTTGTCTATGGATATGATACCACCAAGATAAACCGATAATAGGGATATTAAAACATTTATCGGCCTGACGATGTACAGAAACGCCCTAATCAAAATCCCGCCTTTAACCCGAAATGAAGTTTAGTTGATGAAATACCTTCATCATGGGGAACTGCGATCTCGATAACCATCGAACCTGTTTTAACAGATGTAGCCAACCCGAATCCATAACCGGTTTTAAACTCCGTTGCTTTTGAATTTTTCTGGGCATTGCCGGATGTATAGTAGTTCCCCGGTGTCTGAAAAAAAGCCATATCGGAAAAAATATATGCCCTGCTGTTCCTCGAGGTCAATAACCTATATTCTACTGTTGCTATTGCTGAACGTGATACATAAAATATATCCTGTTTGTATCCTCTTAAAGAACCAAAACCACCTATGGGGAATTGCCTGTCAGGTGAAATGTTTTCCGAGAAATCACCCTGGCCAGAGATACCCACAAATAATATCGATGACCTAAACAGATGCACATATTTTTCAATCTTCAAATTTATACTCCTGTAATTATCACTCCCGGAGGCAAAATAATCATTTCCTTTAATCTTTTCCGACACAAAAACCCCTTCTATGTATAAATAATCACCCAAACCTGGATTTGTAGGAAAATCTCTTGTATCAGCAGAAAAATTCACCGAAAACCTGAGTTTCTCTTTTTGAGGCAATAACGATTTACCATAAAATTCTGGACTAATCTTTGATACTCCTAACGAAACACCATAGGTGAATATATCAGATGATATTAACGATAGGCCAATAGTACCGCCACTTTCGATAAAAATGCTATCACGGTCGTTCTGATAAAACTCAATATCAAAACGAAGGGGTATTCCCATTGGATATGGTTCAGAAAAGCCCACTTTGAGCCAGCGAGATTGTTTGTCTTTTTTTGACCAGTCAAACTTTACCATACGCCCTTTGCCGAGGATATTTTTGATAATAGCTGAAAGGCGGCCATAGAATTCATCATCATCAGAGGAATAACCAACAGCACCATCAATCATCAACGGCGATGCCTCTTTTATTGGGAAAAACACCACACCCTTTTCCGGTGATTTAAAATACCTAACCTGGATATCCCCGGTATCTCTTAAAAATTCAGCCAACGATAATCGCCTTTGAGTTAATTTGAGTTTGGCTGTTGAGAACAAAAACGGGGGCTTTAAACCCGAATATGTCTCCAAGAATCTATAACCAAGGTTTTTCCTTCCCGGAAAATCGATTTTTTCAACGGTCATCTCTGGCCCCGGTTGAATATTCAAAGTAAATTCCAACAATTTTAACTTACTACGATTCCTTGAGTTGATGGTTTTTACTCCAGAAACTTTTACCTCGCAATATGGGTAACCATTATCAGCGTAAATCTCGATTATTTCGTTGGCCAAATCATCAATGTTTGAAGTGATGGCTGGCTTTCGCTCGAATCGTTCAAGCACAGAATATATCTCATCTGAAAATAACTTCCGCCCACCTGTTTCATTAATATTAATTGATAAAAAATATCTATCCTTTTTATCCACGTTAAAGATTATCTCAACCCCATCCCCTTTTTCCCGGACATCAATGTCAACCTGGCAATCAAACCATCCGTGATTTTGAAAATATGATATTATTTTAAGGGAGTCCGAGGAAAGGCTATCAGGTTTAAATTCTCTTTTGGGCCTATTGAATAGATGAATCTTTGAAGATAGTTTATCGCCTTTGAATGAAATCTTCTTAATGATATCACCTGCTTGAATAGTTGAAGCCAGAAAGCTGACACAAACAGCGACTAGAATTACATTTTTCTTTATCAAAACTCCGCTTTTACCTCCAACCTTAGATTGCTATTCGAGTAGCCATCGCCAAGTTTCTTATAAACATATCGAACTTCAAGCCGGCTGTATGAGTTCAACCGGAAGCGTGCTGAAAACATGCCATTAAAATTATCGCCTGATTTCTTACTGCCAGCTATTACATAAGGCAGAAAAATATCCTGTTGGTCTACATCAACATAAGAATAATTACCCTCAGCTTCGAGCCGGCCAGTTTTTCTGAAATTAAACATGGCATTCAAACCAGCCGAATAAACCAGCACCTGTAACTCACGGATTTTTTCATCTGTTTTAGAAAAATTTAAAAGTGCCGCAATACGCAATCCTGAGGAGGGATGGTATTCCGGCGCAAACCCGATTCTCAACTTGTTAAAATCGACTTTACCGGAGTAAAGCCACCTTTTCTCCGACGATACCTCCGTCGAAATAAAATAACTCGTTCGCCCACCGGAAAGAAGCTTCAAATCAACGATATTTGACAACGCCTGGTCATCCAGATTTTCAAACTGGAAATCTGTACCCTGACCTCGGGAAACATTTAAAGTATGCCGAAAATAGTCACCTGTTTTATTTATCCTGAATGTCGTCCGCTGGCGAAAGTCGAAATTCTTGAGGATGAACTCATCAAAATCGCTAAGACCAAATAAATGTTTTGCCTTTAAATTTATTCCACCAGCTAAATTCGTCTTATACGACAAATCCACTTCATAATTAATATTGTTTACAATTACTGACCAGGGAGCTTCAGAATTCTCGCTTATACCTTTACCGTCAAAACGGGCTCTTGCCCCACCAGTAATTTCGTAGTTTAATAGCCCACCAGTCGATGGCTCATATTCACCAATTTGTCTTATTATCTCGATGTAGTCCCCACCGGGTTCAGGCACATAATCATCACCATCCTTGCGATAATCACCTTTGCCATCTCCTACATAAATGTATTCACGCACTCTCGTAACAGGAGTGGAACCGTTGACACTCTCGTAAAAAGTGAATCCGAAATTAGAGGAATTGTATTTTATTTTCATATCCCCCATATTCCTTGAAAAATACTCTCTCTGAGGGAAAAACCTTTTTTGATAAAACCAAACCAGATTAACCTCCCCGGAAAATCCCGATTTAGTTTTACCGTATACGAGGTTTTGTTCAATCTGATACTGGTCATAGTGGTTACGCCATCCACCGTTGCCAAGACCGCCATTCTGGAAATATTTCTGTTGACGATAGAGAAACCTTGTTAAAGAATTTAAACAAGCAAGCGATTTAAACTCAAGGCTACCCTCATAATCATCAGATATGAAACCATCGCTATCGGAGTAAAGACCACTGTTTATCTCATGCCTGTAAGTTATACCGGGTTGAAATATTCCCGTAATAAATTTGCTACATGCCTCGTATTTATTCCAGGCTGAAAGTCTACCCGTATCGTTGCTTTCCGATTCAGAAACCTCCATATTCGATGATAATGCAAGCATGTCGAAAGTAATCAGGTTGACCTTACCGAAAATACGCCTAGCCTTAAAATCATCACCTTCTAAAAATCCACCACCTGCATTTAGGAAGTCACCTGAAATCGTTGAGGCTGTTGACTGAATCTCGAAAAGGCGTTCCCCGACGAGCGAACGGTTTTGCTGGATGTTATAGTTGCGGAAGAATTCAGGGGGGTCTATTATGCCCGGGATGGAAAAATTCTTATCAAGGCCTCGGAATTTAAAATCGAAGATATCCGCTTTCCAGGTTTTTCCAGCAAAACGCAGGTTTTTAACTCTCCAGCCACCAGATCCTAACAAACCTATTCCTGTAAGCAATTCATCCCTGGCGGAGAGGCTGTTACGGTCATAACGAGATACCGCCAATTCTCCACCAAAATGAATGTCACCTGGCTTATTGAACATAAGTGATCCATAATTCCGTGATTCAGGAAGAGGATAGTAAATGACTGGAAGGTATGAACCGTTACCGGTACCAACATATATATATCGCCCCGTTCCGCCATACTGGTAATCGCCATGACCTTGAGCAACACGGCTGAAGGTCACCTCATATTCACCCTCGCCATCACCAACATAAACATAGTAACTGTTTCCAAGTGTATCCGTCTCGAGGAGGTAGTCGCCACCGCCTTGCCCGATATACTTTACACCGGAAATGTAAGCCGAATCCCCGGTTGCTCCAGCCCGACTTATAGCCATTTTTTGCTCATCGCCCATATCAAAGCTCCTGGGCCTTGATTTATCATCAGACTCATTAATAAACTGTAAGCCGACATTATATTTTCCTTCATAAAAAGCGGTGCCGTAATAGAAACTTCTACGGTAACCCTCAGGAGCATATTGTATCTCTACCGTTATGCGGCTTCGTGAGCTTATGACATTCCTTGGAGTAAATTCGATGTAACCTTCGTAATAATCGATTTTATAATCGTTTTCACCACCACGTTTTAATCTTTTCCCATCAAGGTAAACCTTTTCTGTGCCCGGTAAAAAGACACTGGCAACGGAAATGTCTCCGATTGCTGCAGGTCCGAGGTCGTGCAAAAAATACGGGCCCTGTTTACCGTCAACACCATAAAAAAACAGTTCTACTTGCTTGCCAGGGGAAAACGCTACTGCTGATGAGCCATTTAAATTGCCTATATTTCCGTAAAAGTTTAACCCCGTCAACTTTCGGTGAAAATCGAGAAGAGATCTCTTTATCCCATTTATTTCAATATCACCAAAATCACTCCGGAAACCACCAGTCTCCAGACTTAAAAAGACCCGGTCAAGTTCGTCCAGTGACCTTGTCCCGCCGCCTGGAGACGTTGTGAAATTGCGGTCGGAAATGCTACCATTGACACTAACGTTCCTTGCCAATATACCAGAGATATTGAGGTCAAGGCTTTGCGACATCGATGGTTCACCGCGGTTACCTATATTTACCACGAACCCCTTACTACCAATTATTTCAAGCTGGTCCGACCATCTCGACGACTTGGATATCATTTCATTTTCAAATGTATCAACCTCCGATACAGCTACAGGTTTTATCAATGAGTAGCCTGATTTTATGCTGATTGGGAGAATTGAGAAAGTGACTTTCACCGTATCATTACGTGACAATGTATCTGCAAACATTACCAAACCGTTATCATAATCCATACGATAATCGACATTGTAAAGAAGGATTTTCCCCCGATATTCGATTTTTTCCGAGTTGACAATTATATGTTTATAACCGAGTTGGTAAGGACCGGTAGATTCCATTCCGGTCAATTCAAGCTGGATATCACAGCCGGCTTCGATTATCCCAGCCATTATAATTACCAGGATTATAGCCTGCCGCATAGATATTATTTCCTGAGCACAGGTTTGATGATAAGTATCTGGTTGGTAGATGAATCAACTACATATATATTATCATCATCATCGATAAACAAACCTGCGGGTTTTTCAAGATAATACGTTTCCTGCCCACCCCATCGGAAAGCCTCTTTGCCGATAAAATTGAAACAATGCAACAAACCTGTTCCCGTATCGGTAACCCAGATGCCGGTTCGTTGAGATACTGCCACAGCGGATGGCCTTTCTAACACCTGTTCACCGATTGTATGCAAAAACATACCGAAGTCATCATAAACCATAATCCTTCCATACTCAGAATCAGCCACATAGATCCTGCCATCTTCGCCACACTCTATATCAGATGGATAACCTATTTCCTGTGGGGTACCACGGCAACCAAACTCATAAATATATACAAAAAATGGGTCAAACTTGAAACATGCCCCTAATCCTTCATCACCAATATAAATATCACCTCTGTCGGTTACATCAATAGCTGAAGGACGAGTGAAATTATACTGTTGCCCTTTTATAAAACCCCTTTCATCGGAGATGAAATTCAGCCTGCGGTCAAAACGTAAAACACGGGCATTGCCGGAGTCAATCAGATAAAGGTTGGAGACATTGTCAACAGCTATCGACAAAGGGCCATTTAGCGAGTAATCAGAGATTCCAAACCCCCCAAGCTCGGTCTTAAATGTAAAGGTCGAGTCGAGTTTAACTATCCGGTCATTGCCGTAATCGGCGATAAATATCTCTTTGACTCTATTCACCGCTATATCTCGAGGAGAGAAAAGAGGTCTGTTTGAGCCTATAGTCGGACCTATAATATCAATGACCTGAACATTAAGTATGGATAGAGTATCAAAAGACAATGCAGGTTTTTCTGGTGTACAACTAATAAAATAGATAAAGACAATAAATACGTTTAATAAAAACTTTCTCATTAATTAAAATGTTTGGTTAAACCTATTATAACGGATGGATTTTCGAAATCCGGGTTAAATGAATAATACATTTTAAAACCAGAAAGTGAGAATTCCTGCCGACGGTTATATTTACCGGCGCCCCAGTATGCCTGCACCGCCGAGATTACATGATTGGCAATCAATATACCGATCGTTATATCAGCACGATCATAGGCGGTTTTACTCTGGTTACGCAGGTTGCGATATTTTTGACGGTCAGCTTTGTTATCCCAGTTCCAGTAATACTCCGGCGTTTCGGGGAAAAGTATTGCATTTTCTCGCTCGACCACTGAAGCCATCTGGTTATATCCAAATTCCCCGTATCCCTCATTTCTATCACGATTGTCATAATATGTCATCTTCACCCAGTAGCGATCATCGTTGTTGTTAGGACAAGCGCCAGCTTTTAGAACAGCCCAGCCTTTGGCGGCCTCTTTTTTAAAAGAACCGTATTTGCGAAATCCAAAATATGAAATCCAGGTTCCAGCTTCGATACCCAAAAATAATTTAGTTTTAACACCATCGCCTATATAGTATTGCCCAGCACCGGGTAAAATCAGTGAATACAGAGCTGCTATTGTTCGGGATTTGTACTTTATATCCTCAGATCTACCCACCTGGGGGATATTAAAATCCTCATCACCGTTAAATTCGGTCAGGGCCATCTGTGTTTGCATCAACTGCTCAATAGTAACCTGAGCCCAAATGGGTTGGCATATGGCAGTCCAAATCAAAAGTAATAAAATTGTCTTTTTCATGTCAAAATCTATAAGTGCAGGTTAAAATCGGCACCTGACCATTGCCGAAATCCCTTGCCTTAAGTTTAATCACATATCGTTTCTGGCCTTTATTGTAATTTTTAGCGGTCAGAGCGGCATCAAAAGCCGAGATTATCCGGTTACCTAAAGAAAGCATTATTGCGGTACTAGCGTTCTGATAATAATCGTTCGACTTCTTCCTTAATGTAAGATAATAGTCCCTATGTGGCGATAGTATTCCCCCCTCGTCGGGATATGTATTAATGTCATCCCAGCCATACTGGAACTGGTTGTACTTGCCTATATTCTCGTAATATTCATGGTTTCTTATCGGGCTGTTGTTGTAGTCATCCCAGGGCAAACGGTGAGAAAAGGAATCCTGTTTAGCAGGGTTAAGACTGTTCCACCAAGACATGTAATCATAAGGTGAATAGTGGTCATCGGCATATGCCTTATACTCTTTCTTTTTGTCATCGCCTTTGTTATGGTAAACGAAATAACCCGTCCACAGCAAAGCCTCAATACCCAGGAACACGGCCGGTTTAATCCTTGATCCAGCATAAAATTCACCGGTTCCGGGAATTAACATAGAATAAAGAAAGGCGCGCTTGGTAGATTTCGTCTCAAACTCATAAATATCGCCGGTAAGGGGAATTTCCTCAGAGCCGCCAACCGATTTTTCAGCGGCAAAGAAATTATTAGCCACCATTTCATTAGCTGAAAAATATCCTTCGATAGAAACAGGCTCTTTTAATTGACCGGTCCAACCTATGGACGAAAGGGATATAATCAATATAGGCAACAGTATCCTGCGCATAAAACCTCCTCTATTTAATCAAAGCTACTTTTACAATTACATTTTTCTTTATGTCCGGAGAGCTGGCTTCCAGCCTGGCAAAATACACACCTGAAGCAAATTCCGAGCAATCCCAAGAGACTTCGTTTACTCCCCCTCGAGGAGACGAGCCTTTCAGTTCATCTACCAGTTCACCCGACATATCGAATATCTTAATATTCACCTCGGCTTGGCGATCGACATAATATCTAAAACAAGTCATATCAGTAGCGGGATTAGGATAATTGTAAACCTCGGCCTCAGGTAAAAAACCCTCAGCAATCGATATATCCTTATCAAAAGCAGGCGATAGATAACATCTATGGCCGATACCGCCACCAGCCATGGGCCAGGGAAGGTTAATGCTGTCAGTTGAGGTTTCAAGATCCCAGACAGAGACGAATCCAGCGCTGTCCATTGCTGCCACCTCGATATCGCCATCAGCGTCAATGTCACTTACTATCGGCGCCATCGTAATCCTTGTTGAGGTTGGCAGAGGAAACCCACCAAGCATATCGCCATGATAATTGTAACACGCCAATCCGCCATCCGGAAGGCAAACAAGTATATCGGGGTTGTTGTCGGCATCAACATCCGCTATCACTGTTTCCACTTTTTGCATTGCCCAAGACCAACTTTGGGGTAAACGAACAGGGAAACCATCAAATAATACCTCCAGATTATTATATACATATACACAGTCATTACCGCCGGTAAAAATTATCTCAGGATAGCCATCGGAATTAATGTCAGCCAATGATGGTTGGCCCGGGCTTTCTATATTTATCGTTTTAATCGTCCCCCTCTGGCCATTATAAATACATAGATAATCGCCCACCGTAACGACGGCATCATCGAAGCCATCACGGTCGATATCACCACAGACGATACCGATAACATGGCCATCCGGTAAGCTTATAGTATGTTGCTGGTCTGCATCGTTCTCACCGTGGTTACGAACATAAAGATTGAAATTATCGGAACTGCCATAAACAACAAAGGTCATTTCATCAGATATGGCAATATCTATGGGGATATCATCGAGATCATCAATAAGAGTAACGTCAATAGTATCTATATCTGAGATATCGATAAGGTGCAAAGAAGAATCATCGAAACCCACAATAAGCTCATCCTTATTGTCATTGTCGATATCATAAGCTACCGGACCAGCAGTGAGCGATGCTGACAACGTTTCAGATACCAATAAATCTGCCAAGGAATCAAGCGGTGTTCGATCGTATCCCTCAAATATATATAACTTGTTCAAAATATCACAGCAGGCTACTTCCAAGGAATCATCACCATCAAAATCACCAGCTATAAGATTGCCTGTGATATTTGTATCTAATATGGCAAAAACCGGCAAGACATATATTAGCGAATCGCCATCGAAACCGGGAATTAAAAGGCC
>NATP01000025.1 GCA_002085375.1 candidate division Zixibacteria bacterium 4484_95
TTACCAGGTTGAGATGGCGAGATTCGTTTAGTGGGAGGATTAACCTTTATCTGAATTGGTTGAGTGGAATACTCCCTGCCTTTGTATTTAACCTTTGCTGAACCAATAACATAAGTTCCAACTTTTCGGGGGACCAAAACATAGCTGTAATCGGTTTGATAACTAGTAGCACCGGGGGCAATCGAAATATTGGAGCTTGTCCCGGAGGAATAAACATCAAAATCTGATAAATCGGGTAGCGATGGTTTTGACACGGACCTTACCGAACCGGATACAGAAATGGAGAGATTAATCGTTTCGCCGAGCTCGACGATATTGCGGTCGACATTGGCGGTTATATTTATATCCTGGCTTATGGCATGCGGACAGATTAAAGCCAGGGTTATAAAACTACCAATCGCGAGCCGAACCGGATTTAATTTTAAATTTCTTAAGCTCTTTTTGAATCTGTTTTTCATCCTTTTCAAATGCCTCTAAAAGCTCTTTTGCCTCCTGTTCTGTCATCTCGCCTTTTTTCGGTTTGGGTTGTTGTTTCTGTTGTTCCTGCTTTTGATTTTGTTGTTGATTTTGTGATTTCTGTTGTTGTTCCTGTTCTTTTTGTTGCTGTTGCCGTTGTTGTTCCTGGTCTTTTTTATTTTCATCCTCTTTTTGCTGTTTTTGTTGATTTTGCTGTTGTTGCTGTTGTTTTAGACGTATCTTTGACAGTTCGAAATTGTATTTAGCGTCAAAATTGGTGGGGTCGTTTATCAGAGCGTTTTTATACGACTGTAAAGCCCCGGCGTATTCTTGGTTTCTATATTGAGAATTTCCCAGGTTATAGTATGATTCATTTTTTAGTTTTTTTTCGGCTGTTGCGGCAGATTGTGAAAATTTTTCGACGGCTTTACTGTAATCTTGACTTTTATAAAGAGCTGTACCAAGATTAAACGATGCGATAGGGTCATCAGGTTTTAGCACCTCCGCCTGGCGGAATTGTTCGGTGGCGGTTTGATAATCCTCAGAGTTATACAGTTTTTGTCCCTTATTCATGTAGTCTCGATACTGGTCACCATAAGATAATGACACAAGTATTATCATTAAAAGGGCAACGATATTACAACGCATGTTTTCCTCTCTGACCGATAAACATTGCCAGGCTGATAAATAAAATCCCCGGTATTAAGAAATACTGGAATTTTTCCTCATAAAGACGGCGGAAATTACTCTCGGTTTCACCTTTCTTCATACCTTTAATACATTTTACTAAAGACTTCAGCTCCTGTTCACCCGGTGTGGAACGATAAGCCATACCACCTGAAGCTGTGGCGATTTCCATGAGAAGGTCTTCATTTAATCTAGATATTACGAGTTCTCCGTTTTTGTCTTTCTTGTAGCCCTCAATTGAACCATCAGCACCACGAATGGGTATCGGTTCACCTTTAGGAGTGCCAACACCAACGGTATAAATCTTAAACAGGCTTTTATATTTCTTAGCCGTCGAAACGGGATCGCCTTCCTGGGTCTCACCGTCGGTGAATATTACAAGCACTTTGTCCGCTTTGCTTTCCTCTGAAAAACTCTCAGCGGCTTTTTCAATTGCTTTTTCTATATCAGTGCCGGTATCCGATATAGTTCCCACATCAACGATATCAAGAAACATCCTGAGGGCGCTGTGGTCCACTGTCAGCGGGCATTGCACAAAAGCCTGTCCGGAAAACACTATAAGGCCGATGCTTTCCCCGGGCAGATTATCAATAACCGTTGATATCTGGCGTTTGGCTTTATCTAACCGAGAGGGATAAAAATCGCCTGCCAGCATCGACAGGGATACATCAAGAGCAATCATGACCTCGGTTCCGGTAGATTTAACCTTGATAAGCTCAGAGCCATATTGAGGGCGAGCTAGAGCTACAATCATCAAGGTTAAGCCAACCATTGTTAAGGCAAATTTAAACCTGCGGCGGCTTTCTGAGACACTACGTTGAGCCATCTGTTTTATCTGTAAACCGCCTAGTTTGGAAAGACGTTTTTTGGACAACTTTGAGCCAACGATATATATAAAAAACAATACGACGGGTAAAAAAAGCAAGTAAAGAACATCTTGGTGTAAGAACCTCATGGGAGACTCCTCAATACAGTTGAACTTAAAATAAATTTTCCAGTTATCAATAACAACCCAAGTGCCAAAAAACCAGCATATAACTCCTCATAACGGTAATACTCCTTAACCTCTATTTTTGTTTTTTCCATAACTGATATCTCGTCATAGATGTCCTGCAAGGTTTGGCTGTTTTCTGCCCTGAAGAATCTTCCGTTGGTGATGCTGGCAACTTCCTTTAGAGTTTCCTCGTCAATCTGTGACATCTTTTTGACATAACGCTTGCCAAATAGTGGGTCATAAACGGGAAAATCAACCATGCCATGTTTACCAGCGCCAATTGTGTAGGTTTTAATTCCGAGGGTGGCTATAGCTTTGGCTGCTGTTATGGGGTCTATCTGGCCAGCGTTGTTAACGCCATCTGTGAGAAGAATTATTACTTTGCTTTTTGCATCGGATGAGATCAGTCTGTTGGCGGCAGTTAGGAGAGCCAGACCTATAGCTGTGCCGTCGTCCACCATACCGAAATCAACCTCCTTTAAGAATTGTAACAGAAGCTGATAATCGTTTGTCAGAGGGCATTGAGTGAAAGCCTGACGGGCGAAAACCACCAAACCTATTCTATCACCCTGCCGTCCTTTGATGAAGTTTCTTATGACATTTTTTGATACAACCAGCCTGTTTTCGGGTTTGAAATCTTCTGCCTGCATACTGCCGGAAGTATCAAGCACAAGCATTATGTCTACACCCTCGGTGAAAACCTGACGCTCGCCATGCCCTGACTGCGGTCTGGCTGCAGCAATTATCACTAAAGCCATTGCCAACGCTTCTAAAGCGGGTAACGCTTGGTAAAAAGCTGTTTTAAAAGTGAACTTGGGTCGATCCAGTAACCCCGTTTCGGAATACCCCATTACCGGTGGTTTTAAATAGCTCTTGAAATAATATAAAAGCAGGTAAGCAATGGGAAGTAAGAGAAGTAAAAGGAAATATGGTTGGGCAAACCTTATCATTTTACCACTTCCACCTCTTTTTCCACCGGTTTAGTTTCGACAATAAATTTTTTTACCAGCTCGTAATCTCCTCTTACTAAATGAGGCGAAGGTATAAACTTAGCGAATTTAACCATATCGGCCCTGGTTAAAAAACTCAATGCATCTGAAATTTTTTCTTTTGGAAGTTCAGGATGTCTTAAAACTTTCTTTAATTCATAGGTAGTAGCCTCCACGGCATCGATATTAAAACGCCCGTCAATATAACGCCTTATTATATCCGATAATTCGATATAAT
This sequence comes from candidate division Zixibacteria bacterium 4484_95, assembly GCA_002085375.1. Classification (GTDB taxonomy): domain Bacteria; phylum Zixibacteria; class MSB-5A5; order UBA10806; family 4484-95; genus 4484-95. The sequence continues at coordinate 3,365 of NATP01000025.1, forward strand.
ATAGTTTTATTTTTCCTTTGCCCGGTAAATCTTTCTCCTTAAGTATGGTCAGCTCCCTAATAGCGATATCATATGGTGGCTCAATGGGTACTTTGGGCATTTCAATAGTTTTCATTTTTCGTTTATGCAGTAGATATACTACGATAATAATGACTGTTATTAAAACGCCTATCAAGATATATGGCCATCGTCGTTTAGGTAGAGCTTTTGGTCCGATTATATCTTTTATATCAAGGCCGCTGGTATCCGCTGGCAATACGCTTTTGATATATATCGATTTTGTTGGCGCAGAGACCACATTTTGATTGCCCAACGAATCGTACCAAAAAAATTCAAAGGAGGGTATCTCGAGAACACCGGTTGTGAATGCCGTAAGCACGTACGTGTAGTCATCGTATTTTCGTCCTTTGCGGGTTTTTGATTTCACCTCCGGACCTGATTTTAAAACGAACACCTCGTCTGGTATTTGACCTGATGGTGGTGTTACCTTGATATTAGAAGGGTAATCTGCTTTAATGTGGATTATGATATCGTCTCCGATAGTCAGGCTGTCCTGAGGGACGGTGATATCAAACCTGATGGGAGCCTTGTCTTGGTTTTCATCTCCCGATAACGGAGCATTCTGTGCGATGACAGAAACTGCTATTAGAATAAAAAATATCGTTAATTTTTTAAAAATTTTTCCAATCATTGCATTTCAAGTTTATCGCCGTATACGTTTAGCACGTTGTTCAAAAAACCTGTAAAGCGGCTGGGTATAGTCCTTATGGGTACTTAATTCGATCATATCGATGTTATGCCGCCGAAAAAACTCATGCAGTTTTGCTCTCATGGTTTCAGCTTTCAGTGCCAGTGTACGAGTATTATCTTTGCTGGAGAAATCGATAAGAACATGTTTATTCGATTCAAGGTCAACCAAATTGACGAGTCCAACATCGGGTATCCGTCTTTCCAGTGGATCATATATCTCCACCGCGATAAGGTCATGTTTGTTGGAGGCCAAACCGAGTGGCTTGAAAAAGTTTTCATCTAAAAAGTCGGATATTAGAAATACCACGCTTTTCTTTTTGATTGCCCGTAGGAGGTAATCTATTGCTCCGGCTAAGTTGGTTCGTTTTCCGGATGGTTTAAAGTATAGCACCTCGCGTATTAGCCGAAGCACATGAAAACGCCCTTTTTTTGGGGGTATGAATTTTTCGATTTTATCAGTAAACAATAAAAGCCCAACCTTATCGTTGTTTTTAACGGCTGAGAATGCTAAAATAGCAGCAAGCTCGGCCGATATCTCCCTGCGTAATTTCTGGAGGCTTCCGAAAGAGCCGGAGCCTGATAGGTCAACCGCAAGCACTACCGTGAGCTCACGTTCTTCACGGTAGATCTTTACGTAGGGATGGTTATAACGGGCGGTTACGTTCCAATCTATGGTGCGTATATCATCACCGGAGATGTACTCACGTACTTCGGAGAATTCCATCCCCCGGCCACGAAAAATCGAATGGTATTCACCGGAAAAGACATCGTTGACCAACCGAGATGTCTTAATCTCGATTTTTTTAATTTTCTTGAAAAGTTCGCGTGGAAGCATATGCTAAGGAACTTCAACACCGTCAAAGATTTTCTGCACAATATCATCGGAGGTTAGTTCCTCCGCTTCAGCCTCATAACTTAGTATGATTCGGTGGCGAAGAATATCTGGGCCGATCAGTTTGATGTCATCTGGTGTTACATATGCCCGGCCCTGTAAAAAGGCATGAGCTCGTCCTGCAATATTAAGATAAATCGTAGCCCTCGGTGAGGCTCCATAAGCAATTAAATCCTCTATGTCGATATTATACTTTTTGGGGTTACGGCTGGCCATTACTATATCGACGATATAGTTTTTCACCTTTTCATCTATGTAGATATTATAAACAGCCTCTCTGGCTGCCAAAATTTCCTCGGGGGTGATGACAGGGGTTATGTGTGGCACATCCTTAACAGCCATACGCTCCTGGATTTTCAATTCCTCATCACGGTCAGGGTAATCGATCTTCAGTTTGAGCATGAACCTGTCAACTTGAGCTTCCGGCAACGGATAGGTCCCTTCCTGCTCAATAGGGTTCTGTGTGGCTAATACAAGAAAAGGTTTGGGCAATTGATATGTTTGGTCTCCAATTGTGACCTGACGTTCCTGCATGGCTTCAAGTAATGCCGATTGGACTTTAGCTGGAGCACGGTTTATCTCGTCGGCCAAAATAAAATTGGCAAAAATTGGACCTTTGCGAGCTATGAATTTACCGTTCTGGTAAACCATGGTGCCGGTTAAATCACCTGGTAATAAATCAGGTGTAAACTGAATACGTTTGAAGGTGGTTTGCACAGCATCAGAAAGGGTCTTAGCTGACAGAGTTTTAGCTAACCCCGGTACACCTTCGATTAAGATATGGCCGTCGGCTAAAAGGCCAATTAGAAGCCTTTCCACCATATACTTCTGGCCAACAATAACCAGGCCAATCTCATCTGTCAGCCGTCTAACAAAAGCTCCCTGTCTGTCAACAACTTTTTGAATTTCCTCTATCTGTGGATCCATTAAACCTCCGATTTTTTCAAGTTTTTACATATTTTTTGTGCCTGATGTTCCCATCGACAAAAAACAAAATACATATTGTTGTGAGGAAATGTCAAGTTTTGCTAAGATTATGTTTTTAACAGGATATTTCCTGCACAGAATACTTCCGGGGGTTACACGATGTTAAATGAAAACTAAATGGCACATGACAACTTGAGCCATTCACGTAAATAATATATCAATTTTATGTAATTAATGCTAATATTCTTTTTTGTCATGATGAATCCTCAGTACTGCCCAGTATTTTGCGTTAAGTATTCCAATTATGCCACATCTATAAAAGCAGGACGTTTTTAATAGATTCATCATTACTTTTGGTATTTTTATTTCAGTCGGGTTAACTGAAGGAATTTATAGAAGCGATATTTGATATTGAATCAATCTTAAAAAGGTAACCTATCTTTTGGTTAAAATTAGTATAAATTTATCGATATTCGGGGAGATAGTTCTTTACGACTTTTAAGTTCTTAAAAAGACCGAAAGTGATTAACCGGTAAAACTATGAAAAAATATATGTAAAAAATTTTTTTATTGTTGACATGAAATTGTATTTGATATAAAAAACAGAATGGCAGAGGATTCTGAGGCATCATTTAACTTAAGGAGGGGTTAAATGCCAACTAAAAAGAAGCCCAGGAGAAAAGTCCGTTGTGCAGGAAAGACATCGACGGGGAAAAGATGTAAACGTATGGTAACACCACCTGCAAAGTATTGTCACCTCCACAAAAAGAAAAGGTGACCATTCTAAGGTGCTCTTCATTCAGGAGCGCCTTTTTTTATTTTCTGCAAAATAGATAAAACTAAAAAATACCTTGATGAGCAACAAAACCGAAATTTAACGAACTGTAACACCTTAATTACTCTTTTTATTTTATTGTAAGGCTAGTGTATTATATTTACTGTGGGGTACTTTATTGAAAAATATTTGACCTTTTCATTTTTAAACACCATTTTTCCTTGAAAACATCTTCCTAAAATATCGAAAAAAAACATAACCTGAATAAAAACAAAAGGTTAACAAAAAAATTTAGGCTTGCCTTACATTGTTATTATCACTGTATCATTTTGCAAAATAATTAGTTGTGACAGTTATACTGACTTTTAAGGTTTATTTGGTTATTATTTATTTAAATATTGTAAATTTATTATTAAAAACATCGATAATACATTTATAGATGACCAGTTAACCATATACAAGATACCCAATGGGTCACAAGGAGGTGATAATGCCCTAAAAGCTTATATCCAAGTTTGAATCATTTCAATACAAAAAGATATTGATCGCATCAATAAATTGATGGAGGAAATAAAATGAGAATTTTAATTTTAGCAGCGTTAGGTGTTATTTTGCTTGTCGGTTCAGCTTTCGCTGATGTTGATGATTTTGATAATGAGCCCTATTCTGTCGGTGTTTATATCCAGGGTTATCCTGGATTCTCAACCGCTTCAAATTACTATGATCAGAATGGCGATAAGCAAGAATTCAGTGACACCTGGAACGGTTTTGGCTTCATGTTGAGACCGACCTACTATAGCATGTTTAACGACCATCGTTGGTCTGTTAGTGTTGTAATGCCGTTTATGTCATACAGCCAAGGCTCGGGAAATTCTGAAAGTGGTTTTGGCGATATCCAGATTTCAGCAGCATACTGGATTATAGACGATTACAATAAGGGTAATTATCTATCGATGTGGTTCTGGTCTGATCTGCCAACAGGTGATGATAATAAGGGTCTTGGCACAGGCCAGGTAAATATTCGTCCAGGTTTTGCTTATACCTGGTATAAAAATCCCTATCATATACAGACTTCGATCTACTACAACCTCAGACTGGAAAACAGCGACACCAACCTAAAACCAGGTGACGAGATATGGTTTAATTGTGCTTTCGGATATTGGTTTAACAAAGACTACCGTGCCTCTTTAGAATTTGAATCGGGTTTCGGTCAGGATTGGAAATGGGACAGCAATAGTTTGCCCGACACCAAAGAGCAATGGTATAAACTTGGTCCTTCATTCTGTTACCAGATCAACCCGGATGTTGGTCTAAAATTTAAAATGCTGTACAATCTTGGTGGAACAAATACACTTCAGACCATCGATATTGGTGCTCGCGTGACCTATGGGCTTTAGGCCATAAAATAAGTGACGTAACCACTCCCGGTCATCTCGGCCGGGAGTTTTTTTATGAACGTTGGAATCTCAAAATGTTCCTGGATAAACATCAAAATGAAATAACTCTTCTAAAATTATTTATTCGTTCTCATAAAGCTTTCGTTAATATAATGCCATAACTAACAACTATATTATCTTCTCTAACTTAAAATTAAAGCAACTTTGACAATTATATTTTCGTAAATCTAAATCGGAAATATGAATTTTTGGGTTTCATGTATCATTAAAGAAAAGGAAAACATATCAGAGAGGATAAATTGAGAATAGCTTTTATTATCTACAACGGTATGACCGCTCTGGATTTCATTGGAGTTTATGATTCAGTGGTTCGGCTCAAAACCATGAACTTTATTAAAGATTTGCACTGGGATGTTTGTTCGACTTTCAGGAAGGTAACTGATAGTACCGGCCTAAGTTTAGGACCGACTAAAGTGGTTGATTCACTTAGAGGCTATGATATGGTCATAGTGCCTGGTGGTCCTGGTTCAAGAAACCTGATTGACGATACTGAATTTCTGAAATGGCTTAAGACTGCTCGAGGATGTAGGTTCAAGGTTTCTGTATGTACCGGGTCTCTGCTATTGGGAGCAGCTGGTTTCCTGAATGGTAGAAAGGCAACTACCCATCCTCTGGCACAGAATGAACTTAAAAAATATTGCGACTTTATCGTTAACCAAAGAATTGTCGACGATGGTGATTTAATCACCGCCGGGGGTGTTACCTCGGCTATCGATCTGGGTCTATATCTATGTGAAAAACTGGCAGGTAAAGAAGCTATGGAAAAAATACGCCAGCGAATGGATTATCAACATTAAAACAAGGAGATTTAAATCATGATTAAAAGAATCTGGGATATTACACTAACGGTATCTGACCTTGGAAGAGCGGTGAGTTTTTATGAGAACATACTCGGTTTGCAAAAGAAATACGAGTTTAGGGATTATGCGGGATTCGATTGCGGAGGTGTTGAAATTGGATTGAAAACCTGGGGTGAACTTGAAAAGCCCCGCAAAGGTGAGCCTTGCATCAATTTCATTGTAGATGATATTGATCGCTCACCTGTATGATCTATTCGATACCAAAGAAAACATCGAATTCTTTTATCATTACGCTTCTGAATCAGGTGAAATTCTTGATATCGGAGCAGGAACCGGTCGCATCGCAATCCCTCTGGCAGAGAAAGGTATAAAGGTTTTCTGTATTGAACCATCCCCAGCCATGAGAAAGGAATTTATCAGGAAAATATCAAAAAGAAAAAAACTATTAGCAAATATTATGCTGATAGACAGCAACGCTATATCTTTTAAATTGAATAGAACTTTCCCGGCTGTATTTCTTTCCGGATGTTTTGATCACTTGCTGGATGACAGAGAACGGTTTTTAGCACTTTCCAACATCGGTAAACATTTGCGGCCAAACAGTAAACTCATTTTTGATGTCTTTTTGGGAATGATGAAAGATTCTCCGTTATCTCCTTCGGGAAAGGTTACAGAAGGTGAAACAGAATATCGTCGTTATGTAGGTGGAAAAATTCTCTCCAATAAAAAACGAGAAACAATCCTTGTTTTTGAAAAATATATCCATGGTAAACTTGTAGATAGAATTGAAGAACATTCTCTTGTTGGCATAATCAACAGAAATAATATTCACGACTTGCTAAAAAAAACCGGTTTTCAGTTGACAAAAGAATTTGCTAATTACGATTTTATCCGTTACAAACAGGGTGATCCTCTTTTAATAGTGGAGGCGATTAATATTAAAAGTTCACCAGATTTAGAGGGCTACTAAAAAAACAATGAACCTGAAATTTAATAATATAAGTAATATCAACATTTTTTTAAGGAGGTTTAAATATGGTTATGGTTACTTACATATCAGGTTCTATATTTAATCAAACGCAGTTTCATTACCCAACCTTAACGGATAATATCAGCCTGAAAATATTGTTATTCTGTTTTGTATTTTTATTTTCATCGGTTACTGCCAGTTATTCTGGTAATACACCCATAAGAAATCAATCCGGTCTTTCAATAAAAGAAACTTTCAATTTATATGTTAAGGCAGTTCAAAATTCAAACCTCGAGGGGCTCTTTACAACCGTAACCGATAGCGATGATTTTTTCTTTCTCACAGCTAACGGAAAATTAATCGATCGAAAAGGTTATTACGATTTTCACAAAGAGTGGTTTAAAGAGAGAGATTGGGAGATGCCTGTTGAATTATTAAAGGTCCGGCAGGGAAATGAATATGGTTATACTAATGCAATTTTCCATTACAGGAGCAAAACCCCCGAGGGCAAAACATATCTTCTCGATTCCTATTTCACTCTTATTTTCCATAAGGAGAATGGGATGTGGAAGGTTGTGGCTGATGTTTGCACTCCTATAGGCCGTTACCTCACCGATGATGGTGATGAAATAAGATACGATTGGCAACAGGTTTATCTTTTCGATATGATAAAAAAACGCCGAACGGTCAGAAAATTTAAATCAAATCCTGTACCGCGGGAGCATATTTTGAAAATTCTTGATGCTGCCCGTTATGCACCAACGGCTGGCAATCAACAACCCTGGAAATTTTTAGTCATTCAGGATAAAAGAAAGCTTAGCAAATTAAAAGATGAAGCCGTTCAATGGTATATTGAATCATATAAAAATGAAAAACAACCAAACCGGAAAGAGCTTGAAAATACAGGTAAAGCCATTAAAAACAAATTAAATGATATACTATCAGCACCAGTATATATTGCGGTTTTAGTCGATTCCAAGGCAGAATATCCTGAATATGTTATGTATGACGGAACATTGGCAGCCGGTTATTTGATGATTGAGGCCAGGTCTTTGGGTTATGGCACAGGGTTTTTTACTACATTTTTCCCTGAAAAAAATATGAAGCTATTTTTCGGAATACCTGATCGATATAAATTGATTTGTTTTACACCAATCGGGATACCTGAGCACTGGCCTGATACACCTCATAAAAAGAGTCTTGAGGAAATTGTTGTATTTGAATCGTTCTAGGCTGAATGTATATTCGCCATAAATGTTTTTAATAAAAGTGCAATATAAGAAATTGCATCCTTCTAAGCCCGTGATAATGTAAAGTTTACCTACAAAACCTAAATGCAACTCATTGTGTTATAAAAAATTATTGATAATAAAAAAGAATTTATTATACTAAAACAAGGATATCTATAATGGATAAAGGGACGTTATTTTTAAAATGATGTAACTTTTAAGCTTTTATAGAACAGGCAAATAAGGAGGTCAGAAGTGATGATCAGAAAAACTATATTAATAGTTGTTTTATTAATAGCTTTACTGGCGGTCTCTGCCAGTGCTAACTACTGGGAGTTTCTGGGGCTTTCCGATATGCGGGTATTATCCATAGAGATCGACCCTATTAATCCTCAATATATCTGCGCTGGAACAGATAGTGGATTATTTGTAAGCTTCAACAGCGGTCAATCCTGGGATCGTCAATTTGTTAATCTCAACGTTCCGTTTTTATCTTACGACCCTCATGATAATGATACACTATGGGCACTTTTAGCTGGTGGTTCATGGTCGGATGGGATCCATTATTCGATTGATAACGGTAATGGTTGGTGGCCAAGAAGTTATATGTTAAATCCTCGCCGTCTGGGGTTTGACCCGGTCAACCCTGGTTTCATGTATATCTGTTTCGAGGATGGTATACTGAAATCACAGGATAGTTTTCAAACCTACTCAAGCGCTAATATAGGTCTTCCCGACCTGAACATCATCGATATTAAAGGTGATGGCACCAATCAATTAGAGGCTTATGCAGTGGGTGAAACCTTTGTAGCTCATACAACCGATTTCGCCAACAGCTGGGAAGATATAGGGGGGCTTTTTAACCTTGAGGATTACAACCCTAACAGAATCGAGTATGAACCCAACGGTCCGGAGACCCTTTATGTTTCATGCTATGCTTATGTAGCTATATCCTTCAACGGCGGTCTGGATTGGGAATATACACCCACAAGCACTGTTGATAATGTACCAATTGCCTGTGACCCGCAGATTGCTGGCAGGTTATTTGTAGGGTCAGTTTCCAACGGTGGAGTGCTTATCTCTACAGATGCAGGTGCCACTTTTTCACCCTTTAACGACAGCTTAGATAACCTCAATGTTTACAGTCTTGAAATTGATGCCAACGGTAGACTCTTTGCCGGCACTGAAGATGGCATTTATATTTATGATTTTTCATCCGGTGTCTTTGACAATCAACCCCTTATACCTTCATCGACTACTCTTTATCAAAATTACCCAAATCCATTTAACAACCGAACGTTAATCGAGTTTATCCTTGAAAAGCCGGGATATGCCCGGATCGAAATTTACGATATTGTCGGCAAACTGGTTAAGGTTTTATTTGATGGTTCAGTTAATTGTCATCGATCGCTCTGGTGGGATGGCACGGATAAAAATGGCGATAAGGTTTCCTCGGGTTTATATATTTACAGTCTTAAAACCCCTGACCAGGCCATCTTTCGCAAGATGATGTTGTTGAAATAAAGGCAATAAAGAAAATATTCAGCAAGAATACTGTAAGTCACTTTAAAATGCCTAGTTGTAACCAAGCACCTCCAGCCCCACATATTTAGGCATTATCCTCTTGACATCCGAACCGAAACGGATTGTCAATATCATATCCTCTCCATTACCTTCTTTATCGATAATCTTACCTACACCAAACTTGCTATGCGATATCATCATTCCCACCTGGAGCAATCTATCAAGTGCTTCTTCATCATTATGATAAATTTCATTCTGATATGTGTTAGATTGTCTTAACCGGTCAGTGGTTGATTGATGTTTGTCTCTTCTCGATAAACGAGAGTTTGAGAGGCTAAGATTTTTACCAGCGAAACTCGTGTTATAATAACTATATCGTTCAACATCGACCAGGTTTTCGGGTATATCCATCAGAAATTCCGAAGGTCTTGTAATATTTGGTCCATCGAAACGCCTTCGGTAGCCAGCCATTGAAAGATGTAGTTTGCTTTTGGCTCTGGTGATTCCCACATAACATAACCTACGTTCTTCCTCCATATCCTTAACCAATGAATGGCCAAGCGAATTTCTCAGAAGTGGGAATAACCCCTGTTCCATTCCGGTCATAAAGACAATATCAAACTCTAATCCTTTTGCGGAATGAAGGGTCATAAGCACCACAGCCTCGTCATCCTCGTTCCATATATCGACATCTGTTATTAATGAAACCTCCTCTAAAAATCCCTGTAGTGTCGGTTGTCTATCTTCATGTTCTTCCTTTACTTTTTCCATATAAACGATTATGCCATTGATTAGCTCTCCGATATTATCAATGCGGACATCGGCCTCGGCAGAATTTTCCTGTTGGAGCATTTTTACGTAGCCTATCTGTTTGACAAGTCTGATGGCAATCTCGTCCGGTGTAAGCTCATTGACCTCAACAGACAAATTTTTCAGCGTTTTATAAAACTTTGTCAGTTCTGCGGCTGATTTACCTTTTATACCTGCATCTTCGGGTTTGGATAAAACTTCAAATGCGGGAACACCTGTTTTTACAGCTTGGTTTAAAATTTTTTCTATAGTTTTTTTGCCAACTCCTCGTTTGGGTTTATTGATAATTCGCAAAAGCGACCCAGTATCGTCCGGGTTAACTAAAAGCCTCAGATAAGCGATTATATCTTTAATCTCCAAACGGTCGTAAAATCGCAATCCGCCAACGATAACATAGGGTATCCCGGCATCACGAAGAGCATCCTCCAAGGCGCGTGACTGGGCATGAGTACGGTACAAAATAGCATGGTCGGTGAGTTTTTTACCGGAAGAGAGTCCAAATTTTATCTTATCAACGATTGCGCCAGCCTCTTCACGGTCATCACCGCATAGCATTAAAGTTATTTTATCACCACCAGGCCGAACGGTGAAAAGCTTTTTCGGTTTGCGGTTTTCGTTTTTAATAACAATTCCATGAGCGGCATCAAGGATGGTTTTGGTTGAGCGATAGTTCTGCTCTAATTTTATGACTTTGCAATCAGGAAAATCCGTCTCGAAATTCAGTATATTGTTGATATCGGCACCACGCCAACCATAAATTGATTGGTCATCATCGCCAACCACACAGATATTTTTATTTTTACTTCCTAAAAGCATAACCAACTGATACTGGGCATAGTTGGTATCCTGATATTCATCTACCAAAAGGTATGGAAATTTTTTTTGATATTGGGAAAGCAAATGTGGAAATTTTTCAAACAATATCACTGTAGTAAAAAGCAAATCATCAAAATCTAAGGCATTGTTTTGTTTTAATTGATGTTGATACTCTGCATAAATTCGGGCGGTATTTTGTTTAATGTAATCGTCTGATGTCTTAAGAAAGGTGTCAGCAGAAATAAGCCTGTCCTTGGCTTGGGAGATCAGGTTTAGCGCATACTCCGGCGAGGGTTGGTTCTCTGGTATTCCCAGGGACTTGATGATACGTTTTATAAGAGCCAGGCTGTCGGCTTCATCATAGATGGAGAATTTTCGGTTGTATCCAATCAACGGGACATGCTGGCGAAGAAGCCTTGCGCAAAATGAATGAAATGTACAAAGAGTTACCAGGTGTCCTGCTGGGCCTAACAAATTTATCACCCGTTGCTTCATCTCGTTGGCGGCTTTATTGGTAAAGGTTACACCCAGAATTTGATCAGCGTCGACAACTTGTTTGGCAACAAGATAGGCGATGCGATGAGTTATTACTTTTGTTTTGCCCGAGCCAGCTCCTGCCAATACTAATAAAGGTCCCCGAATATGACAAACAGCTTCCAGCTGGGGAGGATTCAATCCCTCAAGAGGGTCTTTATTCATAGCGGTATTAATATAATCTATTTTCTCTGTAATGTTAATGGTTTTACAGAAAAATTGCTATTTATCAGATCGAGGTGAAGAACCAAACAAAATTAAGCTTTATAAGATGATGCCCTAAAACTTGGTTGAACTTCTCATCAGAAATGTAGATGAATGTTTAATGTAAATGGAAGAGACCTTATCTATTTAACTTACCGAAACTTGATTCTTGACTTATCCAGCTGTTCGTAAACTATAAGCTGGTCATAAGCGTTTTTGGGAATCAGGTCCAGTATCCGTTTCTTAGTAATGATTACAATATGGTACTTACTATTAAATTGACGTTTAAACGCTTGAACCCTTTTTAAACCACCCTGAGGAACAAATGAAGTGATTGGTTCAACTACTACCGCTTTGTTTTGGAATCGTCTGCCCAAGATGATAAAATTGGGGATATATTTGAAGGGTTTCGGGCCATCACCGTCAATAACAAAAGTCTCTGCTTGAATGGCATAACTGAGATTTTGATCTTCAAGCCATTGCTTAATTTTGTTGGTAATTTTACTCATAATACGTTAATATTTAATTTCCGTTCAACTTGTTTTTAAGGCAATAAAAGGATTTCTTTTGTTTTCATAGAAATTACCAAACAGGCTTTGTTAGATGGATAAGCTCCCTAAACGGTTAGCGGTGAAACCTATTTTCCAAATGTTCTAATAAATAAACATTGTAATTGATATTTTCGATTTTTACGATAATCATCCAGTATTGAAATATCAATATTTTTATCGGTTTTTTAATAAGAATAAATTACCATTTTGACAATTTTTTAGTTGATATTATATGGTTTTATTTATCATCGACAACTTCAAAGTCCGCATCAACTGCCCCCTCGTCTTTACCCTTGCCCTTGTCACCGGAATCGGCAGTATGAGCTTTCTTTGTTTCCGCCGTTTGGTCACCGGCGGTCTGCTTACTCTCAGTGGATGTCTTTTTATAGATCTCCTCTGCCAGTTTGTGCGAGACTGTCATCAACTCTTCGACAGTCTTGTTTATCCGCTCGGTATCGTCGGATTTCATAGCCTCTCTACAGGTGTTTATTGCCTGTTCAATTTTCTTCTTGTCATCTTCGGATATTTTATCACCATATTCTTTGAGCGACTTCTCGGTTGTGTATATCATTGAGTCAGCTTTGTTCTTAGCTTCGACAAGTTGACGGCGTTTCTTGTCCTCTTCCGAATGAAGTTCCCCATCTTTCTTCATCCGCTCAATCTCTTGTTCAGTTAATCCAGAAGAGGATTCGATTTTGATTGATTGTTCTTTGCCCGTTCCAAGGTCCTTGGCTGAAACATGCATGATACCATTAGCATCGATATCGAAAGTAACCTCGATCTGCGGTACGCCTCGAGGAGCGGGAGGAATGCCAACCAAATCGAATCTTCCCAACGTGCGGTTGTCTATTGCCATTTCACGTTCACCCTGAAGCACATTGATGGAAACAGCTGGTTGATTGTCAGCCGCCGTGGAAAATATCTGCGACTTTTTAGTGGGAATTGTGGTGTTGCGTTCGATAAGCTTGGTGAAAACACCGCCAAGAGTTTCGATACCAAGAGATAGTGGGGTAACATCCAGAAGAAGTACATCTTTAACATCACCGGCTAAAACACCGGCTTGAATGGCCGCTCCAACTGCCACCACCTCATCGGGATTGACTCCCTTATGAGGTTCTCGTCCGAAAAGCTCCTTGACAGTTTCCTGAACCTTTGGCATACGCGTCATTCCACCAACCAATATAACTTCATTGATATCGCCGGTGGAGAGCTTGGCATCCTCTAAAGCTTGGCGACAGGGTTCGATTACACGTTGAATTAAGTCATCACATAATTGTTCTAGCTTGGCACGTGTTAATGTCATATCAAGATGTTTCGGGCCTGACTGGTCAGCAGTTATAAAGGGTAGATTAATGTTGGTTTGCATAGTTGTCGATAGCTCGCACTTTGCCTTTTCAGCGGCCTCTTTCAATCGTTGCAAAGCCATTCTATCTTGCCGGAGATCAATACCCTGGTCTTTTTTGAACTCATCTGCCAGATAATCAATGATCCGTTGATCGAAATCGTCACCACCCAGATGTGTATCACCGTTTGTAGCCCTTACTTCAAATACTCCCTCGCCCAAATCCAGTATCGAGATGTCAAAAGTGCCACCTCCTAGGTCAAACACTGCAATTTTCTGGTCTTTTTTCTTGTCAAGGCCGTAAGCCAGAGAAGCAGCTGTTGGTTCGTTAATAATCCGAAGCACCTCAAGACCGGCAATCTCACCGGCATCCTTGGTTGCTTGCCTTTGACTGTCATTGAAATAAGCTGGTACAGTAATTACTGCTTTAGTAACGGTTTCACCAAGATATTCCTCAGCTGCTTTTTTGAGATACTGAAGAATCATTGCCGATATTTCCGGTGGCGCATATTCTTTACCCTGAGCTATTACTCGAACGTCGTCATTGGGGGCATGAGTCACTTTGTAAGGAACAATTTTCTCCTCCGAGGAAACCTCACCATGGCGACGCCCCATAAACCGTTTGATGGAGAATATCGTGTTTTCCGGGTTGGTTATCGCCTGCCTTTTGGCAGTTTGGCCGATAAGCCTTTCGCCGGTTTTTGTAAAAGCCACCACCGAGGGAGTGGTGCGAGAGCCATCAGGATTGGTGATGACTTTCGCCTCACCAGCCTCCATTACCGCCACGCATGAATTAGTAGTGCCAAGGTCTATTCCTATCACTTTTGACATTTTATTTTAACTCCTTTGCTTTCATAGTATAAATCTATATGATTAATTTATATAACATATTTTTATTAAAAATGCAACAGCACAAAATAATAACTAAAGACCAAAAAGAATGTTTAATTTTTTATTCAACTTTAATACTTTTAAATTTAAAAAGATTAATCATCGTTTTTAACATCAAGAAAGTTTTCTTCATCAAACCCGACCTCTTCAATCTCAGATATCGGCAAACCCTTTTGTATTCTCAGCTCTTCTATTTTGTCCAGCGGTTTTTGAAGCTGGTTTTTACGGGTCGTAACCAGCCTGTTGTATTCTCTCTGTGCATCATCTATTCGTTTACCCATTTTATTCATACCTGCGATGAACAGTTCCCACTGTTTTTTGAAATTGCCCATCAAAGATGACATCTGGCCTGCTGTACTTTCCAACTTAAAATTTTCAACCGCCTGCCTGATTATGGCCAGTATAGCAAAAAGCGTCAACGGTGAGCATAAAGCCACCTTATTTTCGATGGCTTCGTCAAGTATTGACCTGTCACTTTCATTGATAAACGAGTAGACTTGTTCGTTAGGAATAAACATTATGACATATGGCAAGGTGTTATCATCAGGATTGATATAATCACGAGAAGTAACGTCTCGTATATGATTTCTAACATCTCTTAAAAACATGTTTTTGAATCTGTTCTTATCATCAGAATTATCAGCCTCTAAATAATGCCAATAATTGTCAAATGGAAACTTAACATCCATGTTAATTTTTTGATTATTGGGCAATGTAAATGTAAAATCGGGGCGGTATCTTGAGCTCTCGAGAGTTTTCTGTTTATAATAGTTAATACCCTCAATAAAACCCGCCAACTTCAAGACATCCTCTGCCATTCTTTCACCCCATTGGCCTCTCATGCTGGCGCTGGATAAGGCGGTGGTCAGCTTACCCGTTGTTTCCTGAAGACGATTCAGTTCATTGCTCGTATTGCTGAGAAGGTTTGTCAACTCTCCATATTTCTTCTGGCGGTCCTTCTCAAATTCCGTTATCAAACTGCTAACTTTCTCCAGCTCATCTTTCATCGATTTATAAGTCTGGGAAATTAAATCCTTTTTGCTCTCCAGCTCTTTAGCCCCCAGGGCTGACTGCTCTGACAGCGCACTTTTTGCAATTTCCAGATGTTGTTTTAAGCTTTTGTTCAGTGCCTCCATGGATACTGAATCAAAAGACTCTTTTATCCTGCCTAAAAAACTTTCTAAGTCCTTTAGCTTTTCCGCCTGAGCATCCAAAACCAACTGCTGAGCCAAAGCTTTAGTATCTTTTCTCCTCAGGTAAGAAATCAACAGGACGACAATAACCCCGACAACGATGCCTATGATTAAATATAACAATTCTGACATCTTTAACTGCTCGATAAGTTCATTGGACTTGAGGTTAATACACAGCAAAAACGGGTAGTCATTTTTAACCCTTCTCAGTAACCGGGGCCTCAGCCATCATCTTGACGGTATTTAATTGGTAACGAGAGACCCAGTAGTCGCCCAGTTCTATTAAATATTTCGCAGAAAACCAGGCAAAATATCCCTCGTAATCGGCTTTGATTTTCATCACCACTCTTGTTTTATTTTTTCCCTGTTTGTCAAGGTAATAGCCGGCATAAATATTATTGAACTTATTCCAGGGAAACCTTCGCTGATCCAGCTTTAAAGTCAAGCTGCGATTCCTTTCTGCCTGGACTATCTCGCCCACTAAAAACCTGTCACCCACATTAATATTGGAAAGGCCATTAAAGCTTTCTGTTTTTTTGAATATGAACATAGCTGGTTCATTTTTGAGCAAATCGAAAATGTTTACATTAAAATTCAAAAGCCCCTCGGTAGCCAGTTGTTCTATCAGCGGGTAAACTCTATTCACCGGCGCATCGATTGTGACCGCCCGATAAGCCACTGTTTTAGACTGAGGGAGGAACTTATCTATAGGGTATTGTTTTTCCAGTTCGTTTTTAGTTGTGCCCCAGTGATTCAAACCCGGTACGATAATAGCCTGGTATACAAGAGCAAATAAAATAATAGCAAGCATGATAAATAAAGCGAATGACCTTATCATAATAGTGGGGAAAAATATGCCCACGATCCATTTCCAAATGAATTTGACCAACCAGGATAGTATCAAAACAGCGCCTATCAACACCCAGAACAAGAATAGCTCTGGACTCTTAGCAATCAGGAAAGCTGCCGCAACAACAGCCCAGATAACTACCGAGAAAACATATTTCAAAAGCGTAAACATTATGTTTAATACACCTTATATGATTTTACATTAAAAGCTACTTTAATGTCATAAATCGTAATTATAGAATATCCCGATATTTTCTCCACATCAAAAAATATAAATATTTGAAAATTTTAAAGCAAGTTCAAATTAAAAAAGCAATTTGTCAGGTTTGATGTTAAAAAACTGTATGATATCGGTGGCCTTTTTTAATCGAATAAAAAAATATCTTTTACTGTTAAAAAATTATTTTATTTTTCCTTTATCTTTTCGAAAATCTCATCATGCTCCGGGAATCTTCCGGTTTGCTTTTTGGAGAAAATCAAAACATCGTCTTTTACAATCTCAAATACACCCCCGCCCGATTTAATCAATTGGGACTTTACGCCAAAACGTTTCTTCAAAGCTGTGGCCAAACTGGTCGCTTGCGGTTCATAATTTCACTCAACGCAGTATTCAATAGAAATCTTCATAACACTCATCTCACCTACCTGTTTTCAAACGTCTGGTTTCATAAAAATTATATCTTTAGTTTATCGCATTAAAGATCATCTGATTTTCCCATTAGATTAGGCGATTGAGATTCTGATGATATTACTTCTGCTGAATCCATTTCAATTCCGTTTTTATCGTCGGGTAAAACCTCAATTCCCAGTTCTCCGCCTCTGCTATGAACCTCCTCAGCCAGGGCTATATAGTCCTCGGCACCATAAGCTGATGAATATCGGGTTACAGCAAAACCCTGAGCGGGAGTTTCAGCCAACCTGACATTTTTCCTTATGAATGTTTTAAATAAAAGCGGTCCGAGGTATTCTGATGACCTCATCTGGTCAAGAGTATTTTTAGACAAACGGGTGCGTGCATCAAACATGCACGGTAAAATACCGGTAATTTTCAACCGTGGGTGAAATCTTTCTTTTATATCTCCCAGGGTATCGAAAAATGGGATTGTGCTTTCAAGAGCCAGTATCTCAGTCTGCAAGGGGATGATAATCTCGGTTGAGGCGCAAATAGCATTAACTGTCAAAAGTCCATAGGATGGGGAAGTATCTATAAACATATAGTCGAAATCTTCCAATATCTGCAATTTATTTTTCAGGACAAACTCGCGTTGATCAAGCGTTGTAAGCTGATTTTCTTTCAAGCGCAGATCTTCCCCGGATGGGATTACCCAGCAACCGGTCTTCTCCCATTTAACAATCGCCTGAGAAGCATCCGTTTCACCGGAGAGTACATTGCTTATTGTCGGCCACTGGTCTATCCCTGCCCAGCTGGTCAGGCTCTGTTGGGGGTCTAAGTCAATCAAAAGCACTTTCTGCCCTTTTAAAGCAAGAGCGGCTCCAAGATTAACACATGTTGTTGTCTTACCCACACCACCTTTTAAGTTGACGATACCGATAATCCGTGTCATCAAAACTCCTTTTGATATGTTTTATGTCATCATATTAAACTAAATTACATTTGTATCTATTTTTGATTAATAATTCTTAAAACCAACTATTATAAAAAAACGTCTGTAACCAGCTTTTTGAACCTTGTATTTTTAATAAATAACATATCGAAGAACGCTGATTCTCGAGTACAAATTATTTAACCAGGCTTTAATTAATTAGTCGAAAAAGATGTCCCTTTATTAAACCCCGCTAATTTTCGCTTACATCATTATTATTTGACTCATCGGGCTCTGGCAATTTCCTCTTGGCGACAACCACTCTCGAAGGTCGCAGGACTCTATCGTTAACAAGGTATCCTTTTTGTAATTCCTCGATAATTATTCCATCCTCTTTGTCCTCAACCTCTTTTTGCATAACGGCTTCGTGATACATTGGATCGAAAGCTTCACCAACAGCCTTTATCTCCTTTAAGTTTCTTCTACGTAGGATTTCACCAAGCTTATTATATATCAGCTCAGTACCTTTCTGGAAAGCCTTGATATTAGAATGTTCAAGCTGTAGTGCTCTCTGGAAATCATCGATGACCTCCAGTAACTCAAGCATCAAATCATCACTGGCAGTCTCGATGAGGCGGGAGAATTCGCGGGCGCTTCTTTTTTTGAAATTTTCAAACTCGGCCGCAAGCCTTAAGTATTTATCCTCAAGCTCCTTATACTCTTCACTTTCCTTAATATCTACAACCGAAACTCCAGCTTTAGGCTTGCCGGCTGCTTTAGAAGCCTTTTTTTCTTTTTCACTACCAATAGCTTCTGCTTTTGACTTCTTGTCTTTCTTCCCAGACATCTTACCTCAATTATGAATATTTAACGAAGACAATTTATATGTCAAAATAAAAAATATGTCAAGATTATTAAAAAAAGAGTATTTTTTATTTGCTGAGTAAAAAAAATCATAATACCACTTATCTGATAAGTCAATCCTGATGGTGTTTTTTAACGTGGGTGATATTATCTCCATGTCAGCCACAATAATAACCATAAAAAACTAGATTAAACCATGTTTTATAAAATATTCTATTTAATTATGTTTAATCGTACCAAAACCACGGGAAATCGACCTACCAAGTCCCAGAAATGGTGGCAATTCGAAATTTGCATAGAATGTACCGAAAAAGCCAGCTACACCAGTGTCTTTCTGAATAATGAAATTATCCCTGACATTTAAATTGATATTTATTTCATCTTCAACAGGGATATCGAAATTACGGGCTATACCCAGAAAGTTGTTTTCCAACACAGGAGTAAGGATTTTGTTTTTCTGTTGTAAGTTATTTTGAGTCTTTTTGCCAAGTTCCTCAGCGGGAATAGTCAACCATGGTGTTAAGAATCGATATCGCACCCACTTATCGGTCGGCCCAAGGTTTACTTTTTTATCGATAATCCGTTTTTCGGTAATCTCCCATGTGCTTCTTTCGTTTATTTCATCCAAGCAATCATAAATATTCCAGAGAACATCGCATCCCTCATTAACAGCCACGATGATCGGTGCTCCCCGAATAACCTTATATTGAATCAAAGGGTAATTACCTCCCGATGGGGTGTAACCTGATTGGTTCAATAGTTTCTGATATTCCGAGGTAACCTGTAATGATAAAGGAGAAACTCCCAGTTTGACTTCACGGTCGGTTTTCATTGTTAATAGAAGGTAATTAACCTTTAACACGCTGATACGCCTTTCGGGATATTTGTTTTAAGATTCCCATTTTATAATTTCGGATAATATAAGCCAGAATATATTGTTGTCAATATTTTTATATAAGTTACAGAAAGATGGTTGTATTTTTCAAAGTCTCAATTTAGGTATGATTTGGGGATACGCCAGTAATAAAAGAGCCTTTATAAAATCTAATGCTTGTTATCAACATAGCATTTTATAATTATCTGTCTGATGATAATTTTACATTGTTCTGAAAAATAAAATAATGTTAAGTGATCAGGGTTTTAATTACCTTAACCTTCAATAGATATCTCGAGAGAGGTATTGAAGAGAAACATAAAAGAAGCCAGGTTAATGGCAGGCGATATCGGGGAAGTACCATAACTACCGAGTAAACGACAATAAATGAGACAATAGTCATGGTAAAATACGCGTTCCATCGCTTCTTTTTGACCATGCTGATAATACCTGATATACCGAAGATCATTAAGAAAATATAACTGGCTATGTATATGACATTTCTGGTTAAGTAATGAGTAGGATCGATAGTCAGGAAGTATATAAGTCTCTTCAGGCTCAGCCAGGTAAATTTTATCGGATTTTTCCTGATGAACCTTAGCGCTTCATTTTTATAGAAATTATCAATCTCAAGTTCATTTTCTGGAAGATTTTGTTGGATATAATTTTTATATTCATAAGACATGGCTTTTTCGATAGTCAACCATGGCGAAACCCGGCCGGTGCCTGAGGCTCCTTGATGATTCCCTCTCCAGAGGTTAAAGCCCAAACCTGTTCGGGTCATTATCGGATAACCAAGTTCAATTGTATTCCTTATCATCCAGGGTGTCATGATGGATAAAAAAGCAATTAAAATAAAAAGCGAATGTTTTATTGAATATTTAATTTTATTACCTTTAAGGAAAATATCCAGAATTGCGGTTATCAATAATAGTATCCCTATGGACTTTGTTAGCGTAAGCAAACCTACTAAAATGCCATAAAATATTAACCTCATGTTATGACCAAAAATTTTTTCTCTGATTGATATGTATGAGTAGATAGTTACACCGAAGAGCGGAATGAAAAAATTTTCAGAGACAAGTTTGGCTGGAACAAAGACCATTTGCGGAAAAGCCGCCACCAGTAAAGAAGATATCAGCCCCGTATTCTTGTCTTTGATATAACTGCCAAGAATATATGCAGGGAAAACACAAGCTGCATTTAAAAAAGATTGAACGATGAATATAGTATCGGGGTTTTTAGATATACTTAAAATTGAAGCAATGAATAATGTATAAATCGGTGGAAACAGGGCTGTCGGTTGAAGCGGAACCTTGCCATACCAGCCAAATGTATAACCTAATCCATCAGCAAGGTTTTTACCAATAACATAAGGTTCAAAGAATATATAATTTTTATCTGCAAAAAGAAGAACAGTAATAATTCTGAGAATTACGGCGATTGTGTAAATAATAATTATTTTATTTAGAGATTTTTTCAAGATATTATAAATAGTTTATATTATCGGTGTCGATTATGCCTTGAACGGTTTTAGTCGTTTTAAAAATCATAAACGATCACTATATGAGCAAAGTAACTATCGACATCATCCGGTATATTAAGACGGTTATCTATAAAGCGATAGCCCAGGCGAGAAAGAAATATAAATCTGGAAAACTCATGTCTTACATCAAACCAGGAGCCTGTCGATTTTTCGACCAATCCGGAAGGAAAAGGAGGCGATTTGTCCCCCTGTTCTTCTTCATAAGGATGATACATATCGCCCTCGCCCTTGCGCACATAATCAAAGTTTATTTTCACTCTAATCTCCGAAATTGCCTTCTCTGAAAGAGAAACAACCGCATTGCCGGATTTAATGTTGGTGGGGTCGTCAACGACATATTTTCCTTTCT
>NATP01000121.1 GCA_002085375.1 candidate division Zixibacteria bacterium 4484_95
GTCATCCTGGGCTTGGATGTGGTTCGCAGTTTGGTTCTATCGGCCTCCGTTTTCGAGATTTTTTCAAAACAATATAGTGTTGACAGGGACTATCTGGACTCTTTCTGGCGCCACTCTCTCTCGGTTGCGTTTATGGCGCGAATCATATCGAGAATGAAAAATCTGCCCTCTGTTTTAGAAGCGGAGGAGTCTTTTTCTGCTGGGCTTTTACATGATATAGGCAAGTTGATCATATTTACTCATCTTTTCGAGGACTTTAAAAAAATACAAAAAACTATAAAGGAAAATCCTGGACGACCAGATAACGAGATTGAAGAGGAAATTCTTGGGTTTGACCATGCTTTAGTGGGTAGTTATCTCGCCCAAAAATGGAACCTTCCAGAAGAACTTGTAGGTGCCATCAAATACCATCATAATCCTGAGGAAGATCCTGATAGTTCTACCACTCATATTATTAATGTTTCAAACTACCTCTGCCTAAAATCTGAAGAATCTGGAGATTTGAAAACCAAGAGTGATAGAAAAGCTGTGTTATGTCAGTTGTCATGGGATAGGCTTGGCCTTGATACTGAGCGGGAGAAGCAGTTAATTCAGCTCTTACAAGATGAGTATGCAAAAGCTGAAACATTTTTGAAAATGGCTCAAGGCGATTGATGTCACCTCAGATAACCGAACTTCAAAAACGTAAAATAAAAGAGATGGTTGACGAGATAATTGTCGGCCGTGGCATGCTGGCGATTGCCGACCGGCAGACCGATGTTGACGGTATGAATATCGACCAGTTAAGCCGTCTGGCTTTTAAGTATTATAAGATGATATACCTTGGCAAAAACCCACTTGATATCGATGTTTCTGGGAATCGAATACATTATACCAGAAATCATCACTCAGAGAGAAAAAAAGGGCGATTTTGTATTGGCTGTGACCAACTTCTTACCAATGATGACATAAAGAAGGGAATGCCAGTTTGTAGCTTATGCCGCACGAAACTTAAAGCCGATTATGAGATGTTGAAAAAAATACTTGATTTGTAATATCTTTTCGAAACTGTTTAAATAGATTTTAAAATTATACTAGCTATCTTTTGATTTATAAGTCCTGGGAGAAGGATTATGTTATTGAACAGGTTTGTTTGGAAATAGGTTTGATAAAGATAGCCAGCGCCTATTAATCAATATTTAAATTGATCTTAATTTTCTTGACCCCAATCTTAGATAATATTGAATAACTGTTGACAGAAAGCGATTTTTTTTATGTTAAATTGGAGAATTCAAGAACTTATAAGTTAATTCTTTTAACAAACGTTGTAAGTTTTATGTTCAAACAACGAGGAGGAACAAATGAAAAGAATGGGTTTAATTTTGTTCACATCGTTTTGTCTTACGGCTGTCAGCTTTGCCCAGGTGCCCCAGATTGTTTCGGTTACACCGATACAGAATGAGCTGAATGTGCCGGTTTCAACCAACATATCAGTGACCTTCAATATTGATATGGATGAAACAACCATCAACGACACTACTTTTGTAGTAAATGCCATGTCTACAGGGCTTCACGAAGGCGTGATTACCTACAACAGTCTGACTAAAACTGCAACATTTGACCCCATGGAAGATTTCGAGGAAGGTGAAGTTGTAACCGTGGTGCTAACCACTGGGATAAAGTCATATCAGGGAGTTCCTCTGGATAACAGCTATATCTGGTCTTTTACCACTTTGGTAGATGATGGAACTGCCACTTTTGAAACTCACTCAATCTATACAGCAGGTGATAGTCCCTGGTCCATTTGTGCGGCTGATTTTGATGGTGACGGAGACATAGACATATCAACAGCAAATACTTATTCTAATGATGTCTCGGTTTTATTGAACAATGGGGATGGCACCTTTGCACCTCATTCGGTTTATCCAGTCGGTGAGGAGCCTTGGTCGGTTTTTGCAGCAGACCTGGATAGTGACGGTGACATTGACCTGGCAACCTCAAATCACGGTTCTGATGATGTTTCTATTTTAGAGAATATAAGCGAGTTTGGCTGTGATTACACCCCCGGCGACATCAATGGTGATGACAACGTGATGGGTAACGATGTTACATATGGTGTGCGCTATTTCAAGGGGCTTGGTAATCCCCCTCCTGACTCATGCTGGAACGATTCAACCGGAAGCTGGCTTTATTCAGCTGGTGATGCGAACGGTGCTTGCACCTTCACAGGCTCCGATGTGACCTTCTTGGTTGGATATTTCAAGGGCTACAATCCTGAGATATCATGGTGTCCGCAGACACCGCCTGTAGGTGGATTGTTATTAAGAGAGAAAGGTAATAAAACACCATCTATAATACATAAATAGTAACATAAACGTTTTACACCTGAATGTTAAAGGTGGTTAAAATGCCGACTTTTTTCCCTTTGTTCTAAGATAACCTAACAAGCTTAATTATAATATATCTATTTATTAATTTCTTATAAATACTTGACAAAAAATATATGTTGGTATAAAACATTGGTGTAGGTGAGATATATGCTGGATGTTTTATTAGTATCGTTTTGGTGGTGGCAATTATGGTGTAGCCTATGATAAAAAAGTTATGGTTTTGTTTCTTTTTGACAACATCTATAGCTGCCGGCTCGCCAAATCTGGTGGTTTTTGACCTTGATGATGCCCGTATTATATCTACCAGGGTAGAGATAAGGGTCATACAAAAATTCGAGGGATATGCTCTGGCGGTAGTTGATGATGATGCTCTCGATTCATTGAATCAAACAGTTGATAATATCATAGTGGTTGATGGGGACTATTCAGCGGGTTCATACTGGCTGGAGCATCGACAATGGGGATTGAAAGATTTTAATAAGGCTGTTGTTGATGTTGTATTCCAGACAGAATATTTTCGTGTTTTTAAAGCTCTGCCTGACGAGGTGGAAAACCTTCGCCGGAAGGGATTGATTATCACAGCCATTAGTGATATATCGCTTCCTCTTAAACCACATGTTAAACATCCTTTAATCGTTCCGCCTGCCCGGACCATGATCAACGATCTGGACAGTTTAATTGAGCTTGTCTCGACCGATTCTCTTAAATCGTACACCAAACACCTGCAGTATCTCCAGACTAAATATAACCTTGCCGATAGCGATCGGGTAATTATCCGGTGGCTGGAAAACAAGTTTTATGATTTTGGCTATGATGAAGTTGAAATTCAATCTGTTGATACGTCTCTTTGCCCTGCTGTCAATATAATCTGCACCAAAGCGGGGATTATATATCCTGAAAAGCAAATTATCATAGGTAGCTGTTATAATTCAAGTAATGGCTATGAAAACAACAACTCAGGTGGCGCTGATAATGGCGCCGGTATTGCCGTAACGCTCGAATTGGCTCGCATATCAGCTAATTATCCTCTGCAAAAGACAGTAAAATTTGTTTGTTTTTACAATGAAGACCAGAGCTTATATGGTTCGTATTATTATGTTGTTAATACCTGTAACAACGGTGATGATATAGTGCTTATGATAAACAACGATATGGCTGGTTCTGTTAATGATAATTACCTTGATTTGAATATTTTTTCTAATGAGGAAGCGAGTGCGTATGGTGATTTGTTGGGCTCGATAGCCCGGATATATACGTCTCTTTTTCCAATTAGGCATTACAATGTTTTTGGAGGTTCAGAGCATTATTTTTTCCAGCAGTTCGGTTGCCCGGTTATAGATTTAAAAAAAAGAGATTATTCGCTTCATAATAATTCATCTTGGAATTCACTCGAGGGCTCTAATTTTGATTATATTAATTACGTAACCATTGTTAACTTGGGAGCCTTATATACAATTAATCATATACCAGGTGCAATCCGGGAATTAACCGCCGTTAATAGAGGCGACGGTTCTTCAATATTACTGAGCTGGGATTCCTCGCCAGATCCTGAACTTGCATATTACAATGTCTATATTGGTGACCATGTTTCGGATATACGATTAAAATTTTCAGCAACTTCCACTCAGGCTTTAATTGATAGTTTAAATGAGGGCAAGCTCTATTATTTCGGAGTAACCGCGGTTAATGTCGATGGTTATGAGGGCTTTATTGGTGATATAATCGAGGCTGTTCCCATGGCAGTTCCACATCGGCCTGATACGCTCATTGTTTCACCATTGTTTGGCGCTATACGAATAGAATGGTATTCTGCACGGGATCTCGATTTTGACCATTATAATCTTTACCGTGGTGAGGGGGAAAATCATGATTATGCACTTTATGCCCGACTGGAGTCTGACAACTTTTTTATCGATGAGGATGTCAATTCTGGCGTGAAATATTATTACCGTGTATCAGCAATGGATACCACCGGCCTGGAGAGTGACCCCTCAAATGCGGATTATTCCTTTCCCGTTACGTTCGATATGGGGATATTGCTCGTGGATGAGAACGGTTGTGATGGTTATCAGGGCTTTCCTGATGATGTCCAGCAGGATTCGTTTTACCAGGCTATTTCAGCTAACTATATTGTCGAGTTCTACGATTACAATGAGAATAACAGTCTGAGGCTGAATGATATTGGTCCATATTCCACTATTGCCTGGTTTGATGAGGATGTCATAAGCCAGAGCCTATATGACAATCAGGAAGTATTAGCCCGGTATCTTGACTTTGGTGGTAATTTATTATTTATTGGCTGGCGAGCTTTCAATCCATTTTCTGAATACCCGGTAACTTTTAGAGAAGCAGACATACCATATCAATACTTTGGTATAAGAAATGTCAGTGCCACAGACACGGTCGATTTTGTTGGCGCTTTGGACGCCGGTCAGTGGCCTGATATAATTCCTGATTCATCAAGGGTTCTGTCTATCTGGAATGATGCATTGCCGTTTGTTGAGGTTATAGAGCCAGTTGATGAGAGCGAGGTTATTTATCATTATTCATCGCTTAACGGTGATACGCTGGTTGATAATAAGGCTTGCGGTCTGGTTCACCAGGGTGATAATTACAACGTGGTTTACCTGACATTTCCTCTTTACCATGCTGGCGAGGGAACAGGCACACAGGTTTTTAAGCAGGTAATGGAGCTTTTCGGCGAGCAAACTGTTTTTATAGGGGGATTGGCTGAAAAACCTGTTATAGAGAGGATATCACTCGGTCAGAATTTCCCAAATCCTTTTAATAGAGCAACGAATATCTCATACAGAATCAACCAGGCTTGCCAGGTTAATCTATCCGTGTATAATATACTTGGCCAGAAATTATTTGAGCTTTATGATGGTTTCCAACAACCGGGACGTTATTCGGTCAGTTTCAGTTCCGAAGAATTACCATCGGGAGTATATTTTTACAGGTTATCCGATAGCGAAAGCTCATTTACCCGCCGTATGATTATTTTGCATTGATTTTATTTAAAATAAACCTTAAGACAACTTTTATCAGGCAGAACTGACACCCCCGTATTTTTTATATTGGATAGAGGCAAACTCTATCCCTAAATTGGTTTTATTGTTATTTTGGGTTGTGATGGCCGGCAAGTTGTCCACAGGCTGCCGATATATCCACTCCTCTTGATTTCCTCAAGGTGATAGCCGGTGCTCGAGGATAGAGGTAGTCTCTGAAAGCTGATACTTTCTGCTCGTCCGGTCTTTGAAATTTCGAACCCTCAACGGGATTATATGTGATAAGGTTTATCTTGCAGGGTATTGCTCTGATGAAATTAGCTAAGGCTCTGGCATCGTCAAGAGAGTCATTGATATTTTTTATAAGTAGATATTCGAAAGAAACTCGATTTCCGGATTTTTCCGCATAGTATTTAGCTGATTCTTTAAGCTTCGCTAGTGGGAATTTTTTAGCAATCGGAATTAGTTTGTTGCGTATATCATCTATTGCCGAATGAAGGGATATCGCCAGTTTTAACCCGGGCAATTCATCAGCCAACCTGTAAATACCGTCGATTAAACCAACAGTTGAAACTGTAATCTTTTTCGCAGAAATAGAGGCACCCAATTCATTGGTCAAAGCTTCTATAGCTTTCATAACGTTGTCATAATTTAAAAACGGTTCGCCCATACCCATAAATACGATGTTGGTTATCCTGGTCTGGCTGTCGAGGGTGGATTTGGTTAATAGATATTGGTCGTATATTTCCCCTGATGACAGATTCCTTCGAAACCCGTTTAAACCGGTGGCGCAGAAACTGCATCCTAACGGACAACCAGCTTGCGATGAAACACATAATGTCAGCCTGTCGTTATCCGGGATTAGCACCGATTCTATGTAGTTGTTGTCATCAATTTCCCATACCGTTTTGATCGTGCCATCTACTGATTTAAAATTGTTTAAAGCAACGATAATCCATTTGTATAGCTGGCGACCGGTATATCTTTTTTTACCGAGCCCGTTGGCAAGTGAGATCATTTCATCAAGAGACATATTTTTCAGGTTGATTTTTAAGGTATTGTTCATGTTGAAACAATACAAATTAATCGATGAAAAATCAACTTCTTGTGTTGAAGCATGTTTCAGATCAGTGTCTACCTGTTATGGTTAGTTCAGCTGTATTTATAGCATAATATAGTATAATGTGGTTATAATTTGCTTGATTTGTTTAAGATGTTTTTTTAAGCTGGGATTATGCGCGTAGCTTTCGTTCAGAATTCCCCGGAATTCGGTAAGGTGAAAGATAATATCGACAAAGTATTATCGTTAATGTCAAAAAAACCGGCTGACCTTTATGTTCTGCCGGAGCTTTTTGCTACCGGTTATAATTTTGTGTCAGGGAGTGAATTAGCCAAGCTCTCTGAGGAATCCCGTAGTGGTTATACATATAAAATTATCTCAAATTTCGCCAGAATAAACAAAACAGCAGTTGTTTATGGCATTGCAGAGAAAACCTCTGATGGTATTTATAATTCATCTGTTTTCGTCGATTGTTATGGCAATTTTAAATTATACCGCAAACTCCATCTGTTTTATAACGAGAAGAGGTTCTTCAACCCAGGAAACCTTCCTCTGGAAGTGTTTGATTACCATGGCGCTAAATTGGGGATGATGGTTTGTTTTGACTGGATATTCCCTGAACATGCTCGCTGTCTTGCACTTATGGGAGCTGACATAATCTGCCATCCGGCAAACCTAGTAATGCCATATTGCCAGGATGCGATGGTTACTCGGTCCATCGAAAACCACATTTTTACTATTACCGCAAACAGGATAGGTAAGGAAAATCGTGGGGATTTAACATATAATTTTACCGGCAAAAGCCAGGTTACAGATTGTTGGGGAAATGTTATTTATCGAGCAAGTGAGGATAAAGTGGAGGTTTACTGTGCCGATATTAAAATTAAAGATGCGCGAAAAAAATATTTAAATAACCTAAATAACCTTT
>NATP01000026.1 GCA_002085375.1 candidate division Zixibacteria bacterium 4484_95
TAGTTAACAGATCACCACCGGCAATCATATGAATATTTTTAGCACTAGTGATATTTAATTTCAATTGCTCCTTAATATCCTTATTAATCTTAATATCATCATTACCATTTCTTAATGATATTATATCCTCTATAACCCGGAATTCCCTTCCGTAATTTGCTCTTATATTGTAAACGTTGAACCTGCCAAGATATAATTGTCGCGGGCTTATAAAATATACCGGAACGCCCTTGTTAATCAATTTCTTTATTCTTAAACCAATTATGGGGTGCTCAACAGCTAGGTCACAACCAAGAATAATCACCAAGTCAGCGTTTTCAAGTTCAGATAAAGACACCGATAGGCCAAGATGCCCATAAGACATGATATCGTTAAGCTCGATTTCACTGGTGATGGCGATTGAAGAACCGGGCAGTTTTGTCTGAAAATAATCGGCGGCACTAAAGGCATTCTCATTGGTTAGGGATGTATCAAGAAGCAAAGCCGATGTTTCTCCTTGTACCTCGGTAAACCTGTGAACCATCATAGCCAGGGCTTCATCATAACTCACCTTTTCAAGGTTATCGCCATTGACAGCATGTGGAACAGTTATTCTTTCGGGGTGAGAGGTTATATCAAAACCGTAGCGCCCCTTATCACATATAAACCCCATATCGACATCATCATTACGACGGCTCTGATGACGATAAATCCTGCCCTGATTATGCTCAATGGTGATATTGCAACCGTCAGGACATAACCAGCACACCGAGTCGGTTCCTTTTAGAAGCCATGAGCGTATTTTATAACGGAACGAATCAGACATCAATGCCCCGACCGGACAATTTTCAACGGTGTTTCCAGAAAATTCGTTAGCATACTTGATTTCTTTAGGGATATCCACCTTAGCGAAAGCGCCCCTCTGGAAGATACCCAGGTCAGCTCCGCCGGCAAGGTCACGAGCGATGCGAACGCATTTATAGCAGATGATACAACGGTTTTTATTCATCCAGATTTCCGGACCCAGTTTGATATCATCAAATTTCTGGTTAGGATCATCCTGAAACCTAAATTTATCCTCGGATAATCTGCTAACGGTTGGACCATACTGAAAAGTCAGGTTCTGAAGAGTGCACTCGCCACCCTTATCACACGTAGGACAATCAAGCGGATGATTTACTAATAAGAACTCCAGAACGGATTTTCGTGCTTTTATTACTTTTTCAGAATTTGTTTTTACTACCATACCGGGAGCTACAGGAGTGGCACATGAGGCAACAAGTTTGGGTGACTTTTCCACTTCGACAAGACACATACGGCAGGCACCAACCGACTTGAGCCTCTGGTCATAGCAAAAAGTAGGTATCTCGATTCCCAGTTTCCGGGCCGCTTCAATTATATAAGTGCCTGGCTCGACCTCTACATCCTGCCCATCTATATTAAGCATTATCAAGTTAGCCATTTATTCAAACCTCTGATCCAACTGAACAAGACATTTTTTGTTTTTTATATGATACTCATATTCATCCCTGAAATACTTAATTGACGAGCGAACCGCTGGAACAGAAGCATCGCCTAACGGACAAATAGTATTGCCCTCGATATTATTACAAATATCCAGCAGAAGGTCGATATCTTCCATTTTCCCTTTACCATGCTCGATGCGGTCAAGTATTCTATACATCCACAAAGTTCCCTGGCGGCATGGAGAACATTGCCCACATGATTCATGCTGATAAAAGCGGGAGATGACATAAGCGGCATGGACTATACAGGTGGTTTCATCCATCACGATAACGCCTGCGGAACCAAGCATCGAGCCAGCCTCGACAAGCGATTCAAAATCCATTTTGACATCAACCTTGTCAGCGGTCAATATCGGCACCGATGAGCCACCCGGTATCACTACCTTGAGATTTCTATCGTTTTTGATACCCCCAGCATATTCATACAAAAGCTCACGCAGAGATATCCCCATTGGAAGTTCGTAATTGCCCGGTTTATTTACATGACCGGAAACACAGAATATCTTGCTACCGGTGGATTTTTCAGTGCCCATTGATTTGAACCATTCAGCACCCCTGTTCATGATATGAGGTATATTGCAAATGGTCTCTACATTGTTAATTATAGTGGGCGATAGATACAATCCCGATACGGCAGGAAACGGGGGCTTAAGGCGAGGATAACCTTTACCGCCCTCAAGAGAGGTCATCAGAGCAGTTTCCTCACCGCATATATAAGCACCGCCACCACGATATATTGTAATCTCCAAATCGAACCCCGAGCCGAGTATGTTTTTGCCAACAAATCCCTTTTCGGTAGCCTCAGCAATAGCCCTTTCAAGCTGGTGAGCCTCGGTGGCAAACTCGCCTCTTATATAGATGAACGCACGATTGCATTTAATGGCATAGGCGGTTATAACTGCTCCCTCTATTAACATATGGGGATGTTTAAGCATCAGTTCACGGTCTTTAAAGGTGCCAGGTTCAGACTCATCAGCATTAACACATAGATATATTGGCCTATCCGTGTCCTTGGGAATAAATGACCATTTCCTACCAGTAGGAAAACCGGCACCGCCACGCCCGCGAAGACCGGAATTGATTACTTCCTGAGTAACCTCCTCCGGAGTACGTTCCTTTAAAACCTTTGATAAAGCAGTATAACCCCCATGCTTTAGATAAACATCAATCTTATCATGGTCGGGAATAGGCGTTAGTAAAAACGGTTCGAAACTCATGCTTGGTTCCTCAAGGTTTCAAGTATCTTATCAACCTTCGCCTTGGTAAGATTCTCATAATATGTATCATTTATCCGCATCACCGGGGCTGTTCCACATGAACCGAGACACTCTACAGTTACCAACGTGAACAAGCCATCAGCAGTGGTGCCACCCGGTTTTATCCCGAGCTTTTCTTTTATATAATCGATTAAACTTTCAGCGCCCATAAGGGTACAGGAGATATTATGGCACACCTGTATGAGGTACTTCCCTACCGGTTCAAGCGGGAACATTGTATAAAAAGATGCGGCCTCTTCAAAATAGACATCGGGTATTTCCGTAATTGAAGCGGCTTCCTTTATCGCCTTAGAATCCAAATAACCAAGCTGGTCATATATCACGTGCAAAACCGGCAAAATAATTGATTGCTTATCGGGAAAGATACAAATGAGTCCCTCTATTTTTTCTTTAGAACTTTCTGAAAGTAATCCTTTTGATGATTTGTCTATCATATCGCTATCTATCAACTTCACCAAGAACAATATCAACCGAACCGATGATGGCTATCAAGTCGGATACCATTTGACCACGAGCAAGTTTATCCAATGCCGAGATGTTTACGAATGACGGTGGGCGAAAATGCACACGGTATGGTTTATTTGTTCCATCTGAGACTATATAACACCCTATTTCTCCTTTGGGCGATTCGATAGAGTGATAAACATCACCTTTCGGTGGTTTAAAACCCTCTGTCCAGAATTTGAAGTGATGGATTAACTGTTCCATCCCCTTAAGGGCTTCTTCTTTTGGCGGAGGAGTGATCTTTCTATCTTTTGTGATGTAAGGTCCGGAGGGTAATCCATCAAGGGCTTGCCTGATAATTCTCAGGGATTGACGCATTTCCTCAAGCCGGCATTTGTACCGGTCATAAGTATCACCATTTTCCCCCAGTGGAACATCGAACTCGAAATGGTCATAGCTTGAATAGGGGTTGGATTTACGTATATCCCAGTTAACACCCGAGGCTCGCAGTAATGGTCCCGACAGGCCGGACTTAATAGCCTCCTCAGCAGAAATTTTACCAACACCGATTGTTCGATTCTTCCAGATTTTATTTTCAGTGAGAAGTCCCTCATACTCTTCAATCTTGGCCGGGAAGGTATCGAGTATATCTTTTATGCGAACATCAAACCCAGGAGGAACATCATTGTCCAGACCACCAATACGGAAATATGACGACATCATCCGCACACCTGATACAAACTCATACATCTGGGTAATTTTCTCACGTTCACGGAAACAGTACAACAGCATTGTCATGGCGCCGATATCCGTAGCATGGGTGCCCAACCAGACCAGATGCGAATTTAACCTGGTTAGCTCGGTTAAAATAACACGAATATACTGGGCGCGTGGAGGCACCTCAACATCCATCAGTTTCTCAACAGCCATAACATAAACAAGGTTATTCGACATCGGAGCAAGATAATCCATACGGTCGGTCATGGTAATTGCTTGTGTATATGTTTTCACTTCCATATTTTTCTCGATGCCCGAGTGCAGATAACCGATGATGGGTTTGGCGCTCACTATAGTCTCGCCGTCAAGCTCAATTTTTACCCGTAATACCCCATGAGTTGCCGGATGTTGAGGCCCCACATTGAGCGTTATGGTCTTATAGCTCAAAAGACCTCCTTGTCAGGGCTTTTGTTGAGTAACTTGATGTTATCCCGATTATGGCTAAACTCAGGTGTTTGGTATGTCAAAGGGAAATCTTTTCGCTGGGGATATCCAACCCAATCATCGTCTAATAATATCCTGGTCAGGTCTGGGTGGCCACTGAACTTAATTCCGAACATATCGAAGACTTCTCGTTCTTGCCAGTCAGCGGTATCCCACAAAGCGGTCAGGCTGGGAATTTCCTCATCCTCATCCACACATATTTTCAACATTATCCGGTGGTGATAAGTTATTGAGAAAAGCGAATAAACCACTTCGAATCGCTTCTGATTTTTACTAAGATAATCAACGGCGGTAATCATCGATAGGTAATTAAACTTGAGGTTATCATCATCCCTAAGATAACAGCACAGGTCTATTAAGTTATCTTTCTTCACATAACCAACCAAACTCCCGCGGAAAACAAACAGCCTTTCAAAACTATCCGGTTGTTTCTCCTCAAGTTGTTTTTTTATATGGTCAACAAGCATTAATTTGCCCTCAGTTTTTCGTTTTTGATTTTTTCATGAAGCTTTAAGATACCATCTATCAACTGCTCGGGTCGAGGTGGACAACCGGGTATATAGATATCCACCGGCACTACTTTATCGACTCCCTGGACAATAGCATAGTTATTGAATATTCCGCCAGAGGATGCGCAGGCCCCCATGGATATGACATATTTGGGATTGGGCATCTGCTCGTATAGGTGTTTTATAACCGGCGCCATCTTGACTGAAAGCCGTCCGGCTACTATCATCAAGTCTGCCTGACGCGGTGATGACCTCATTACCTCCATGCCGAATCGAGCCAGGTCATACCGTGAAGCAAAAGTGGCCATCATTTCAATAGCGCAGCAGGCCAAACCAAACCCCAATGGCCAAACTGATGACCTACGCGCCCAGTTTACCATTTTTTCCATAGTAGTCAACAGAATACCCTCGGGGATATATCTTTCTATTCCCATTTAAGCACCCCTTTACCAACGATATAAAAGAATCCAAGAAGTAAAATCAAAATGAAAAGTCCCATTTCAAATAAGCCGAAAAGCCCAAGGTCCTTATAAATTATAGCCCAGGGATAAAGAAAAACCACCTCAAGGTCAAATACGACAAAGGCAATGGCGATCAAGTAAAATTTGATTGGAATGCGCTCTCTGGCGTCGGTTTGGGGAATCAGGCCACATTCATAAGGAGAATATTTTCGCTTGCTTTTAGTTTTGGGACCTAAAATCTCAGGCAAATAGAACATTATTAAAACAGTTAATACGGCAAAAAAAGCTAATACAAATATTGGAAACAAGGTCTCAAACATAATTATAATACTGTGATATTTTTCACAAACTTACGTTTAAAATTTTAAAACTCCCATTATTTTATCCAATTGCAAATTACGTTGCCATATTAGCGATGATAATAATAAAGCCAAATTTTGATGTCAACTACTTTTTATCATTTATTAGCTTGATACTATTAGGATCTCCCTGCAAGGCATCATTGGAAAATTCATTAACTTTTATCTCGACATATTTTTTCATCAGAGTATCATCACCGGTAAATCCAACCCTAAGATAATTACCGGATATGCCATTGAGTCTCCCGGAACTTTGCCTATTCTCAACGATAACATCAAGTTTTTTGCCAATGAAACTTTTCATATGAGCGCGTTTCTTTTTGTCACCTATTCTTTTCAAACGCTTACTTCGTTCCGATTTTTCCTGCGGCGAAATTTTATCGGAAAACAACGACGCCGGTGTGCCAGGGCGGTCAGAATAAGGGAATATGTGGAGGTGAACAATCGGGATATCTTTTACCATCGCTATCGTATTTTCAAAATCATCTTTTGTTTCACCCGGAAAGCCAACGATAAAATCAGCACCTATGGTTATCCCCTGCCTTGCCTCAACAAGGCGATTGACCAGCTGGTAAACTGACTTGGCACTATACCTTCTACCCATACGTTGCAATATAGTATCATCTCCCGACTGCACCGGAAGGTGAACATGGGGACAGATTCTTCTTTCAGTGGCCAGCAGTTCAATAAGTTCATTTTTAAATTCGTCAGGTTTGAGGGATGATAGGCGAACTCTAGGTATTTCCGTCTCTTTAAGAATAGTTTTCAACAAGCCTGTTAAGTTAAATCCGTTTTTAAACTTGCCTATATGCACCCCTGTAAGAACGACCTCGTTATACCCATTCTGATAAAGATCGTTTATCTCTTTGATGATTTCACCGGGATCCCTTGAGGAGGGTTTACCCCGCGCCTTCCATATAATGCAATAACTACATCTCTCAGTGCATCCCTCCTGTATCTTTATAAATGCCCGGCTATGGCCATCCATCCTGGTTATAGAATACCCAGAAGCCTTGTCGTTTTTAATTTTGCAAAGGTTTAGAATTATTTGAGGTAAATCTCTTTTTTGTTTGTTACCGGTAACAAACGTGATATTTCCCAATGATTTAATTGTCGATGGTTCAAGCTCGGCATAACAGCCGGTGACTATCACTTTACCTGATTTCCTTAAAGCCCGCCGTATCATCTGGCGAGATGTGTAATCGGCTTTGGCAGTTACAGTACAGGTATTGATTACATAAATATCAGCCCTCTCGTCAAACGGAACAACCTGGAAACAATACGGCTCCAAAGCCTCGGCCATACACTGGACCTCATACTGGTTTATCTTACAACCAACCGCCGAAAATGCAACTTTTAACATGTTCTTTAATGCTAACCTATATCAAAACCTTAAAAAATTATTCGATTTTCAGGGGAATAAATTTCCATATTTTTTCGCCACCATCTATCAAATTTCGGAATGTAAAAATACACAGGTATAGCAAGCGCCCAACCAGCTATCAGGTCGATGATATAATGGTGGCGAAGGTAAACCGTGGATAAAAACAAACCAATGCAAAATGGAAGCATCAACCAAAACGTTATCTTCGTATATTTCCAGGCGAACATCAAAGACAATAATGTCACGGCAGCATGCAACGAGGGAAAAGCGCACCGTGATTTACTTGGTAAAACGCTCATAACTTTCAGAGCAACATCGGATATAGGCGTGCCGTCAAAATTGACCGTAAACATATGAACAAGGGTATGACGTGGAGGTGCTGCGGGGAATATCACATAAAGGATGTAACCGCAATAAAAACACAATATCACGGTTACCAGTGTCTCCCGAAATTCCCTTTTCCTTCCCTGGACAATTAAAACCAATGCCACAACCGGAGCAAACAGAAAAAATACCATGTAGCAAAAGGAAAATATCTCCGTCAGCCAGGGTTGGATGAACTTTTGTACCCAGACACACGGTTGACACCCAAAGAGCCACTGGTCAATAGCGATAAGGCTGTCATGGATATCATGAGGATTGGCAAAATGGACGGTATCATGAAGGTTGGTGTAAATTGCCAGGCAGTAAGCAAGTGGCAAAATGTCTCGTAGGAAAGACCAGCCTGAGCGAAAACGAGCGATTAAATAGGTTGCGATGATAACTATAACTACCACTACTAACCTCTGCATATCACCGACAAATAATTTTGGTACATCTCCTTGAGATTCGAAGAAAAGGTACGCTTTGATAGTCAGGTAAGCCATCGGAAAAAAAGCTATCAAAGCAATAAACTCCTCCAGTCTAAAGGAAAATACAAATCTTTTGAAGGCGATATAGAATTTACGGCAATGATTTACCTTTTCAGCTTCAACCTTTTCTTCGGTTTTTAACATAGATTGTTATATAAATTATTAGATTATTAAAGTAAATGGTTTTTATGTGATAGATTGTGACATTTATTGAAATCAGGGGGGCGTATCGCGATACGCCTCTACATACCCACAAAACAAACTGATTATTTATCCGGTGTTTTAGGAACAATAACTGGGGAAACAAAAACCGTCACGAACACGCTACAGCCAAATATAACAATCCTTACTTCAACAGGAGCATCTTTCTTGATTGAGAAAATTCACCGGCAATTATCCTGTAAAAATACACTCCTGAAGGAACATCATCAGCATTACAGATCACCTGATGGTATCCCGATGGCTGTTGTTTATTAA
The DNA here is from genome assembly GCA_002085375.1 of candidate division Zixibacteria bacterium 4484_95. Lineage (GTDB taxonomy): Bacteria > Zixibacteria > MSB-5A5 > UBA10806 > 4484-95 > 4484-95. Next base: position 8,489 of record NATP01000026.1, read on the forward strand.
CAAGCGTTTCAATTTTGCGGCCGAGAATATTATATATATCGATAGTCACCTGAGCGACATTTGGTAAATCATACTTGATTTTGGTCTGAGCATTGAAAGGATTAGGAAAGTTTTGTGATAAATAATAATCAACGGGGATTTGATGATCTCTATAAACTATTCCCACTTGAATTGAATCACCGCCGCCATAAGCTCCCATGTCGCTTAATATCGTACCCAAACCCCATAAACTATCCAACATACTATCTATGATATCCGGATGGCCTTCTTTGTTTTTGATTATTATACTAAAAAGAGGAAATCACTCAATCTTTTCTACCGCTAAAAGTCCATTTTTAATTTAGGCAAAAAAGATTTTATAACTTCGAATGTGGACAGGAAAGGATTTTTACATCCCTTTTGCTGATAATACTACAAAGACCGTTTTCAGGATTATTTTAAAATCCATTAAAATTTTCAAATTTCGAATGTAGTCGATATCATATTTGACCTTAAGCCTCACATCATCCTCAGATTCATCATACTTATGTTCAACCTGTGCAAGACCAGTTAGTCCGGGCTTAACCAGAAGACGTTTTTCATAATTATCAATACTGTTTTTAAGCTTTCTTATAAAGAATTCTCTCTCTGGTCTAGGCCCCACCAAGCTCATATCACCTTTTAATACATTAAATAACTGGGGTATTTCATCGATACGCGTAGCTCTTAAGAAAGCACCTATTCTGGTAATACGTGGGTCTTTTTTCTTTGCCCAAACAGGCCCGGAGGTTTTCTCAGCATACCGATGCATTGTCCGAAACTTAATAACCATAAACGGTTTGCCAAAGCCAGCTTTTTTACGGCGGTCGGCCATCCCCATCTCTTTCTGAACTTTAATATTCAAACGGCGACGATTTATACCAATCCTCTCCTGACGATAAAAAACTGGTCCCGGTGAATCCAGCTTAATCAATATCGGAATTACTATGAAAAATGGTACTGTCAAAATAAGACCAATAAAAACCCCAACAACATCAATTATACGTTTAATTGCCCATCTGAAACTATAAGCATTAAACGATTTCGTGATGGATAAAGGCCTAAAAAGAGATATCCTTTTAATAACATTAAAAACAAAAACTAAATTTTTTATTAAACATCCAGCCCAAAAAGCTTTGAGCCAGTTTATAAAATTATTCCAATATCTTGAAAATCCACCGCAAACTAAAACCTCTTCCCAATACTGACAAAATGGATTTGCAACAGGACTTTGATATCTCACACCTTCTCCTTAACATAAGTTAATAACATTCATCATTAAAATTCAATATTACGCAAATTATATGCCACCAAGACCATAATTAAAAAAAAAGAAACATAAAAGAGTAAAACGTAAAATATTACATAACACATTGTGATACGGGTTGTTAGCAGAGAGTGATGTTTATTATAAGATATTTATAAAGTTCTTTTTGATTATTAATTATTGCAGCAATTAAAGATATATTAATCTAATGCATGAGTTTTCATAATGTATGCAATACTATTCACCTTTCCCCCCTGCTTTTTTATGGTAATACTTATAACCATAATACTTTGAACTATAATAGAATGGCAGAACAGAATCAAAATCATTTATAACTGCCCCAAGGATTTTGATGTTGGAATTAATTAACAGGTTAGTGGTTCTCTTGACAACCTCTTTTTTAGTTGTTCCTGCTTTGATAACCAGCAGAACTCCATCAACCTCGCTGGCTATTAAAAGGGGATCTGATACAGGAATAACTGGCGGTGCATCTATAATTATAAAATCAAAGTAAAATTTGAGTTCCTCAGTTACTTTTCTTATGTTTTCCTGATTAAAGATCAAAGTAGGGCTTTCACTTATTCTACCAGCAGTAATTATCTTCAAACCGGAAATAGAAGTATCTTTAATAGTCTTACCAACTTTGCACTTCTTTTCAAGTATATCAGACAAACCTTTCTCGAGGGGAAGCTTAAAAAGTACATTTATCATTGGTCGGCGCAAGTCAGCATCTAAAAGAAGCACTTTTCCCTCTTTAGCCTCGGCCATAGTTATCGCCAGAAACGATGATATCAGGGATTTTCCCTCCTCGATGGTCGAAGATGTTACAAGCACTGATTTTAACTGGTCATTGTTAGATTTCTTTATATTCGAATACAAACGTCGAAACTCCGTTGCCTCCGGTGATTCCATATCATAAAAGCTGGCAATTGATTCAATTTTCATTTTAAAATAGCCTTCAAAAGTGTTTTCAACCCCTTCAGTTCATTTTGTATAAGCTTCAAGTTTTTCATGGCAGTTTTATATTCAGGATTGATCTTCAAAGCTTTCTGGTAAGCCTCGACAGCATGCTGACTATAAAGTTGTGCCATAACAGCATATGCCATTCCTAAATCATTATAAAGGTCCGGATAGTTTGAGTTGATCTCAAGAAGTTTTTGTATTTTTTTAATATGATTTACCACGACCTCTTTACTTAAGTGACCATTACTTAATAAATACTCAAGATGAAAATAATAATTATTTTTGAGAAATTTCCCTCTTATCGTCTTATCATAACCCTTACTTAAAACCTTAAAAGCACCATCAAGGTCCTTACTTTTTAAGGCGTTGAGCCCCTGCTGAAAATATTCATTATTAAGGGTTGAATTAAAACCTACCGATTTTCTCAGAAGCTTTATCGCGTTTTCCTCAAGGTTCTGGGCAAGGTCATAGTCATCTTTTTTTATGCCATTTAATATTATGGCCAGGGCGAGATTGTAATAAGCTTCACCATAATATATATTAAGATCGATAGCTTTCTCGAAGCTTTTCGACGCCTGATAACACTTACCCTGCTTTAAAAGCACCGTACCAAGATTGTTGTGGTAATCCGGGAAATCAGGTTCCATCTCAACAGCCTTTATTAGATATTCATGAGATTTCTGATAATCCTCAAGCACTATACATGTAAAACCAAGATAATTATACAAACGCGAATTTCTGGCATCCAGCTTTATAGCTCTATTGAGTATCTCTAAAGCTTCCTTATACAATTTCTGGTCTAAAAGGGACACCGCCAGCATCTCCAACACAGCGACGTCGGTTTCATCCTCCATTTGTTCATAAAATTGGCTAAGGCGTTGTAGCCTTTCATAATGGGCATTGTGGTATTTCTCCAGGATATTAATGGCCTTATCGTTATTACTTAATAACTTAAACTTCACCAAATTGATGGGGTTGCCACTTTCATAAAGAACGCAGGTTCCCATACTTGTATCAGGGTTAGCTGAGGTTTGAAGGAGAAATTCCTTGCCCATCCCTTTTAGTTTGTCAGATAACGTTAATTGTTTCATGAAAAATCAACCATTTTTAAATCTCATAAAAATAATCACTACTGCCAAAATCAGGCATAGCAATACCCCCAAAAATATAAAACCCCTGCCTTTCTTTTTAGAATAGTAAGGAATTGATATGCGTGGTATTATCGCCAGAACCGGTATATTAAGGTAATTCTCGACATCCTCAACTTTTTTAAAAGAATCATCAAAATACTCAATTAACAGTATTGCTCCAAATCCTACCATAATCCCGAGAACAAGACCCATGAATACTATTTTCTTGCGGTTGGGGCTTGTCGGTACCATCGGTAAAACAGCAAGAGTTATTTCGATATCAGGATTGCGTGTTAATCTCGATTTAATTCTACCGAGGCTCTGCTCCAGAGCTGACCTCTTGGCCTGAGTAAACTCAATTTTCATCTCCAGAACAAGATAACGAACAATATCATCCCGAATATCATCGGGATATTCCTTGAAGACCCTGCCAACATAATTTATGATTTCACTTTCAATGGAGGCAAGCAGGTCTTTGGCATCTTTATTCAGCGCTATTACTTTAGCGTTACGCCAGTTATGACGGCTTAGAAGGTCAGCCAGTTTATCATTTGTACTCATCAATTCATTTTTCAGTCTGACAATATCATTCTGTTGTTGAATAGTAGAAACATCGATCTTCTTTGAATATAAAATATACCTTAGGTCTGTCATCTCCTGTTGTGCTTCATCTATCTCGATATCTAAAGCCTCGATCACAGAAAGTATCGAATTCAAATTAAGGTTTAATACTTCTGCATCTCCATCAACTGAAGTTGTAATCATTTGCTGCCTGAACTTTTTCAGCTTATCCTCCGCTATACTTAGTTTTTCTTGATACACATTCAATTGGTCTTCAGTAAAAGAGATACTTCCTTGAATGCCAGCTAACTCCTGAGCAAGATTTTCTTCGAGGAATATTTCAGCCAATGTTTGTGTCATTTTCCGAGCCATAGTTGGTGAACTGGAAACTGCAGATATTCTGATTATATTAGAGCCCTCCATTCGCACATCTATTCTTTCACGAATCGAGGAAACCAAAAGGTTATCAGTAAGTTCAGCTGCGGAAACATCTGGCATATTCTTAATCTGTTCAGCTACGGCCTCTTTTATGGCCTTAGGTATAGGGATGTTAAGTTTGGCAATGAGGCATTTGATGTATTTCGTGGATCGAATCTGATTGTATAGAATATTACGGATATCACTTGGGGAAAGCCTTCGCATCTGGTTTGCAGACTCAAGGCTTCTCTGAACTGTCGGCGGAAGGATATTGGGTTCATTTATCAAAATAGAGGTTGATGATTGATACTTCGGTGTCATGAAGAAAGTAACCAGAATAGCAGCAAGGGGAACGATGATAGCCGGCATAATTAAAAGCCATTTTTTCTTTAACAATATTTGCCAGTAATCCCTTATATTTATATTCTGGTAAGCCTCAGCCATATCAATAATACCTTCTTATTATTATTGCTGTTGCTATTGATGTTACTAAACCTGGGATAATATATTCTGGAAGTCTTGACCAGAATGTTCGTTCTCGTCGAAAAGGAATTATTATTGTATCCTCCGGATGAAGTTTATATCTGGCAGGTTGTCCCTTTTTGATATATTCATCAAGGTTAAAACTTAAAACCGATGAATATTTCACATCTTTCATCACAATACTTATATTCTTAGTATCAGATAACTCGGTAATACCTCCAGCAGCGGCAATGGCGTCAACAAGTTCAAGGTTTTCAGAAAGGTTTTTGACACCGGGGTCATTTACAGCGCCATAGATGAAATAAACATTTCTCCCCTTAAAGGTGGGACCAACAAGTAGTTCTGTTATCCCCCCATATGGAGAAACAGGAATATTTATCATGTCTTTGGCCTTTAGTTGTGGAAGACCAGCAAGGTCACCCTTGCGGAGGTGGTCAAGCACATCAACTTCTATAATCTTTGCCTTGTTATCCTCCTGGCGAATTATAGTAACCCTTGAAAGGTCAGCTGAGGAAGTGGCGCCACCAGCTTGGCGAATGACATCTAAAAGATTGGGGATTCGCTCAAAATGATATTCACCCGGCTCGTTTATCTCGCCAGATAACACAACGGTTTGGCTATTATACTCGGTCACAACAACGGTCGCCTGGGAAATCCTTGGATTATAAAATGAAACCTGTTCAACTATAGATTTGGATAGTTGATTTGTTGTAAGCCCAGCTGCTTTAATATCACCGATAATCGGTAGTGTTATTATACCATTTTCATTAACCCTGACTTCCGTATCAAGGTCTGGTTCTTGCCAGAAGCTTATACTTAATCGATCACTTACACCGATTTTGTACGGCTGATAATCCTGAGCAAATGATAACGCCCAACAGGCCAACATAATCACAACTATTTTTTTATATGTCTTCATATATCCCTTTATCGGTTAATTGATGTTGAGAATTTCTCTTTAATTCCTCATCCTCCAACATCGAGCTGTTAAACATCATCGAACGATTTCGCCCCTCGGCCTTAGCTTTCAATAAAGCCATATCAGCACAATATATCAAACGGTCAACTGTCTGGGCATCACTTGGATATATTGCACCCCCTATTGAAATAGAGATTTTATACCCACCATCAACATACCCACTTACAAATTTGTAATTTTCAATTCTTTTCCTCAATCTCTCAACAAATATAAGACAGTTAGCAAAACCTGTATCAGGCATAATTACACAAAACTCCTCGCCACCATAACGGCTTACTATGTCGATAGCCCGAACACTCCTGGTAACCAAAACCGCTAGATTTTTAAGCACCTCGTCGCCTGCCTGATGACCGTAGGTGTCGTTGAAGGTTTTGAAATTGTCAATATCAAATATAACCATCGCCAACATCCGATCAAAACGTTTTGCTCTAAATATCTCCTCATTGAGCCGTTTGTAAAAATATCGGTAATTGTAAAGTTCGGTCATACTATCCGTATATGACATTTTCTCAATCAACCTGTATTGCTGGATATTACCAATAGCCAGTGATGTCATATTTGACATGGTTGAAAATACCTCAAGGTCAGCCTCGGTATAGCTTCCCTTTCCACTTTTATCCCCAATTAAAACAAATCCATATATCTTCCCACCAACATAGAGTTTTTCGATATGAGTAAACCCGAAGGCTAATGCCTTTTCCATAAAAGGATCACCGCTTTGTAAACCAGAGCTTACAACGGGCAAGACCATAACACGTTTTTTAGCTGCTAACAACTTGTATATTTCAGAGCCAGTAAGAAGTTCAAGCATCTGAACATCGCGGGTAACCTGGCCGCTGGAGGCAGCGATTGTAAAAATACCGCTATCACTTTTACTTCTTCTTAAAATAGCTATACGTGAAGGTGAGAGAACCGAAGCGATAGAATTTAAATAAGTTTCTATAAGGCGGTGCTCATCGTAAATAGTAAATATCCTGTTGGAAATATCGAGAAACGAATGTAAGTTGAAATCTTTTTGTTTTACCTTGCTGTTTAAATTGGTTATTTCGATTTTAACCCTGTTCAATTCTTTTTCAAGGTCTCTAATTTTTTCCTGCCGCCTTTTGATGTTATTGTTACTGTGACATATCTCGTATAACAACGGCCAAACCGCCTGATTGAACTCATCGGATGCACAAAAGCGGGTTAGCTCTTTATGAGGATCTTCTCCCGCAAACAAAACCCGTTGTTCGCTAAACTCATACAAAAAAAACAACAAATTCGAAATATCACTAGGAAGATCTGCCAAACGAGAAATCATTTTAATCTCATTTTCACCCAAGACCACACCACAACCAGGATATTTCCCCCTGCGATTATTTGAATTTGATGAAAGCAAGAAGTTATTCACAAGTTCGATTCTAATCGGCTTTATCATTCTTAATCTCAGCCCCACGCCCATCAATGGCAACAATATATTCCGTTCTGAACAAAACAACACAAAACGACCGAGTTTGAAATCTTTTTTAAAAGCCTCGGCAGCAATTAACACGGGGCTTTTTCGAGACTTACAGCGTACCGAGTTAAAAACCGACCGACAAACCTCGAATACTTTTTGTTTTATGGTCAGCTCGGAACCCTTCTTGTACAAATCCATAGTTATTTTGCGAGTTTTCATTCGATGCTTACCAACCAATAAAACAACGGTAAGAATCAAAGCAACAACTGCTAAAATACAAACCAGTAATATTAATCTAAAATCAGGCGTAAGATCCTCTTCTACTTTTAAATATTATATCTATTTTGAAATATTCCGGGTTCGTGCAAAATAAAACCTTTTTTTCTTAGATCCAAGGCCTGATTTTTTTAATGTCCACCAGACTTTGAAAAACCCCGTTCCCGGAAAATCCTTTTTAATTTCTTTTTTAATTTCAACAACGCTGAGAAATGGGTCTTTCCCTACCAGCTCTAATATAGCTTCTTTAAGCGTCCTGGCCACTCTGGGGACATCACGTTTTACGCGAGAATGTTCACCTTTAGGAAAATCTAACTTGGAATCCCTGCTACGTTCTTTTGGCAAAGTTGCCCCAGCCAGTTTGTCGGAAACATCCCGGTCCCCAGAAACAGCTGGCTTAGCCGATGATCCCTGAACCCTAACATCAGGTGAAACCTTTCCTGATATCGGTATCGGTTCCGGTTTTTTAACCTCGTGTAATCTCAGCCCATTCTGCGGTTCACCGGCAAAATCAGCCTTGGCTTTTTCTATGTTATCATATGCTTTAAGAATGCTGTCGAACTCCAATAGTTCGAAAATCTCATAAACATTGGGTATCATTCGAGCAAGTTTAATATCGCCATCGTTCAAGCGTATCTCTCTGATGTTTGAGATAAAAATACCCCAACCGGCTGATGAAATATAATCGACACCACCGAGGTCAACAATAATTTTGAATTTCTTTTGAGCAAGAAGAGAGTTTGTAACCTCTTCCAACTGCGTAGCAGTCATTGTATCGATTACTCCATCTACACGGATAATGGTGATTTCACCATCAATCTGTGTTGTCTGGGTTGTTTCTACGGAAATTTTGATATCGCTCATCTTTTACCTATCCAATCGTTCCAATGCCTCTTTGGAAAAATGATAATAATCATACGCACCATTAGAATATGGAGCGTATTCAAATATGGTTTTATTATTCATCTGCGACTCTTTTATCTGGGTGTTGACCCTGATAGCTGTCGTAAAGACTTTTTCATCGTACCTTTCTTTCAAATTACTCAGTATCTTTTTTGAAATCCTAGTCCTTACATCAAAAAACGTCGGCAATATACCGAGCAGTTTTATATCTCTACCCATTTCAGAAGTTACCTCATCGATTATCTTCAGTGTTAATGCCGCTCCCTCCAAAGCGAAATAGTCCATTGACACGGGAAGCAAAACCTTGTCGATATAATACAATATGTTTGAATTTATTACATTTATCGACGGGGAGCAATCTAAAATTATTATTTCAATACCGGTGAATCTATTCAATGCCATAGCTAACGGGTATTCGCTTTCGGGTTGTTGGGCCAAGTAACGTTCCACCATATAAATATCGCTTTTGCCAGAACCCACGAGATAAAGGTCTGGACGAATATTATAAATATCCACCTTATCGCATAAGAGAAGGTCTGATAATCCCTGGGCTCCATTCAAATCAAAAGCTAAGGAGGTCGAACCTTGAGCATCACAGTCAATCAGCAATGTTTTCCTGCCCATCATGGCCAGGGCATGGGCAAAGTTAATGGCCGTAGTGGTCTTACCGGTTCCCCCCTTAAAAGCTGTAACTGCTATCTTGTGCATTATTTATTGAACTTTTCAGTTAATCTCTTCTCGTATTCTTTAAAATCGCTTAAAACATTCTTTGGACTATTTCCTTTAATGGCTTTTTCTCTAATATCGATTTTTTTACCACTTATCCCATCCGCCTTGATGGGTTTTATAATTTGTTTATAACCAGGTTCTTGTTTGGAAGTTTCATCTTTTTTTGAGGTTAAGCCTTCATTCATCTTGGATACTACCGACTGCAACATGCAAGCGATCTCCTTGCCTCCTTCAAGCTCCTCAAGTTCCTTGGCAATTTCATTATAAATGTCATTCCCGCTAACAGCTGGACCGATCTGCTTTAATTGTGAGATTATTCTTCCAGTCTCCCTCGTGATCCTTTTTACCTCGCGGCTTTCGATATTCTTCTTTAAATCTTCCGTATATTGCATTCTATCAAGTCTCTTACGTTCTTCACGTAACATCTCTTTTTCCAAAATTTCTTTTTGTTCCGGTTTAAGTTTGCCAACTCTCTCGACATAAGCCAAACGACGTCTGCGTGTATTAAGTCTCATATTTACCAACTCATCATAGATGTTCCCAACCGAGTAGTTCTCTCCTCGTTTGGCAAGCGTTTTCTGAATTCTGGTTGCCCCAAATTCAGGATTTTGTCTAATGATTTCAAGTATCATTTTACGTGTGTTATATGGCAGAATTTTAATAGAAGCCTCGGCCCTCAACCTTTTATTCAGAAGCCCTGAGTCACCATGTTCTTTCCATCTTTTGCGATACTTATAAAAAGACGCCAGAGAAACTCCCACCTTTTTACAAGCCTCTTCCGCCGACATCCCCTCATCCTCGACCATTTTCAACAAGCGTTTGCGCTTCTCAAGTATAAGCTCGTCAACCATTATTTTTTCCTTTATCACCACCAGAGTGATATCATCATTCTGGGGAGCATTTCCGGTAAACTGAACGATGTCTTTGTCAAGAGCGGTAGCGAACTCCTCAGGTGATAAGTGAGCGTTTTCCTTTATAAAATTGATCAGCCTGTCATTACCATATTGCTCGGATCTGTTGTTCATCGCCTCGGTTATTCCATCAGTGTAAACCACAAGCATGTCATCTTTTTTCAATTTCAGCTTATCGGTTTGAATGCTTCCTCCAAATGAAACATCATCGGGAAGAGTTAAGCCAAGAGGCATTCCTTTCGGGTTTAGGAAGTAACATTTAGCAGTATCCTTACGATACAGAATCATCGGATTATGTCCAGCTGAGGCGAAAGATATCTGGCGGTTTTTTGAATCAAGAATCATGAAAAATATCGTAATAAACATCCCCTTTTTCACATCCTCGGCTACGAAATCATTAACTTTGGCCAGGATATCATTCGGCGAGTGGTTATCTCTTGCCTCGAGTCTCAAGGCAGTGCGAATCATTGTCATAACCAGTGACCCCGGAACCCCCTTACCGGAAACATCGGCTACAGCTATTCCAAGCGAGTGTTCATCAATCCACACGAAATCAAAATAATCGCCTCCGACATCCTTTGCTGCCCGATATATTGCAGCAAGTTCGTACCCCTCTATCTCAGGGAAACGTGAAGGTAACAAAGCATGCTGAATATCCTGGGCAACCTGCATTTCCTTTTGCAAACGTTCCTGTTCGACTATATTCGCCTGGGCTGATTTGAATTTAAGGGTGATCTCGTTAAAAGCGCGGGCAATCTCCGAAAACTCGTCCGAACCATCAACCGGCAAGGTTTCCTCAAGGTTGCCCTGGCCTATTTTCAATACACCCTCGGTGAGTTTCTGAATTGGCTTTACAAAATAGTAAGAGAGAAGGTAAACAGCTCCCAAACCAACTATAAGTCCCAAAAAGGCGATAACAAGTAGAACATTTCTTGCCTTGATAAGCTGGTTAGAAAGAACAGCTTGAGAAAAGCCGAAGTTAATCTTACCTAACTTTTTATTATTCTGTACCATATCTGTTATTAAATGATAAATATTCCCATATTCTTCACTTTCATAATATTGAAATGTATCGGTAATGGCCGAATCTATGGTTGGAGGATAACTATATGGTGATAAAATACTCTGCGGTCTTAAGGCATCAGCCCAGATTAAACCATTCCTGTCAACAACTGTGATATATTTCAAATTGGGATTACCTTGTAAAGCCAAGCTAACCAAAGCTGATAGTTCAAGTTCGTTACCAACAACCATTTTATCCGCTGAATTCAAAGTGGTGGTGTTAGCGAAATTTCTGGCTTCGGAAAAGAAACGTTCTTTGATAGAATCAGCATTTCTACCGTTGTAATAAAAGAATATCACTCCAACAATCACAAAAACCACCAACGAAGCCCACATGGCGAATTTCAGGCGTATGGAGGTTCCTCTGGGTTTTAAGATTATCGGTTTTTTAGGGGGTACTTTCTTAACCATGCGAAGTTCATTTTCGCCATCGCGGGAAAAATAATCTACGGAATCCATTATCTTGCGGATAAGATACAACCCCAATCCACCTTTCCTGCCGGTCTTGATATAGCGGTCAAGATTCGGGGAATCAGCACGATTGAAATCAAACCGCCGTCCCTTATCGTAAATGGAAAATACGATCTTATCCGGAAATATTTTTAATTTTATCCTTATGGTTCCAGGGCCGTAAAGGTAAGCGTGGCGTATTACGTTGGTGCAGGCCTCTTCAACAGCCAAAAGGATGCCATTTCTTTCCTTATTGCTTACATTTACATCGACAATGGCATCTTTAACTGACCGACGGATATCCTCCAGCATGTTCTCATCAGCTACAAAGCTCATGAATATCTCTATCGGTTTTCTAAATGCCACTTTACCACCTCACATTTTGCTTTAAAATTATAGGCCAAATGTTGCCCAAAGTAAAGCTAAATTCAGTTGAAATCATTATTTCAAATGCCAACCTATTTCAACAAGCCAGCCTTATTAAATTTGTTACTACCCTTTTATATGTTATCGAACATCCCCACCCGAACATTTCTAAAAAGCAAAGATTATTAAACATATATTTATCGGGAAGACTGTTTAAGTATTACTTTTTTAAAGACCTTGCCCTAGCCTGCTCGATATTTCGTATCAGGTTAGGGTTATTTGGATAATAATCTAATAGTAAGCGCCACAGATCAAGTGCCTTATCATACTCGCCGGCTTGATATTTCTCCATACCCTGGATATATATCCGCCAATGTTCATCATTTGCCTTGATATCCTCTAAAGTTGTTTGCTTGGTCATATATTGTGCAAGCCGGCGTTTGAGGCTTATTGCACCCTCCGACCGAGGATTTAAGATTAATGCCGAGTCAACCTGGACCGCAGCACTTTCATATTCACCATCGTTGAACATTCGTATCGCCTTATCAAGATATTTTGACGATTCAAACATTCGATAAACCTCTGCCTGATTCCGGATCGCCCAACTATCGTCAGGAACAACATGCAGGATTTCATTTAAAACTGCAATAGCGCGTTCGTAATCTCCGTTTTGTATATATTCTGCAACTAGGCGCCTTTTTCCAGTAATTTTGTCTTCATTGATCTTTTCTATATCCGCAAGCATTCTAATCGCCTCCCGGTTCTCAGGATCAATAATTAACGCTAACTCAAATTGCTCAGTCGCCTTATCGTATTGCTTCTTATGATAATAGTTGTTTCCAAGTTGTATTTGCTTATCAACCAAGTTACTGATATAATCCTTACCAACCTGCTTGGCCATCTCTTCTTTCATTTTATTAAGCAACTCCAAAACCTTAACCCGGGCCTGACTGTTCTGGTCATCTAAACCCAACACTCTATAATATGCCTCGATCGCTTCATAGGTTTTTCCGTTCTGCTCATGCTTGGTGGCGATGGCAAGCTCTTTTTGTATTTTTTTAATAACTTCTTGTTCCTGTTTTTGTTTAAACTCCATTACTTTCTCATTCGCTATGGCCTTCTCTCTTAGCTCTCTTTTAACCTCAATCGGTGTACCAAAATCGATGCTCAATGACAACCTATGCGATGTTCCGAGGTCTGAAAGAGTTGCATAAGCATAATCAAATCTGAAACTGTAATATGAAACTCCCGCGCCAATAGTAATCTTATCCCCCATATACCCAAGGCGGGCAAAAACCATATCTTTAACACCAAGCTCGCAACCAGCATAAACATCCGTCTCATTGTTTTCCGTTTTCTCGATATCGGCACTAATCAAAAGCCCATATTTACCGGAAAACGCTTTCGAATATGATAATCCGCCCCTGATTGACCAGGGAAATCTTTGTTCCAACCTGTGAAGTTTGATACGAGGACCACTCAGGTCAGACAGTTTCAAACCAAAAGAAGTCCCTTTTAAGAATGGAAGAAAATAAATTATACCCAAATCTAAACCGAAACCGGTGTCTTTATAATCCTCGATATCGAAATAAACACCTTTAACGGTGATTCCCGCCAATATTTTTCTCGTAGGTGAAAAGCCATAACCAAGCAAAAACAAGTCCTGGCGACTGGAAAATGTGCCGTTTGTTGCATAATCAACAATTTTGTCAAAATCATCACTTGAAATATCTCCAATACCTAACCCAAAACCTCCGGCCATGGTGGGATAAGCAACTGATAGAAACTGATATCGGGTATCCATAAACAAACTCATGTGGAATAACTGCACCTGTGGTCGCTGTAATACAGCCAGACCGGCCGGGTTCCAATATACCGCTCCAGAACTGTTAATGAAAGCAACCGAAGCTCCTCCCATACCAAGTTGTCTAGCGCCTACACCAACGGCAAACGGTGATCGATATCCCCCATCATTAGCTATGGCAATGGCTGAAACAAACAAAACTGTAATGGTCATGAATAATCGAGATTTTCTTACCATATTACAGCGACCTTACATTTGGCAGTTTCACCGGTTGAATTATTGGTTACAACAATATAATAAACACCGCTTAACACCTTAACAGCCGAAGAATTCAGACCATTCCACTTCACAGCGTTTTCGCCATAATGGGCTCCGGCAACTCCCTCACCGGTGCTTGGTGTTGCGCGATACTCCCAGACTTTCTCGCCATATAAGTTATAAATAATAAAATCGACAACGGCTTCATCAACAAGGTTATAACCTATTTCCAGCTCTCCCTCGGATGCTAAATAAGGGTTGTTATTGACCCTGATCGATGTTATAAAATCATCTCCTAGTACAGCTAGGTTACCTGTCTCAATTAAGAAATCCCCGCCGTCGGGTAAAACAACCTGTATATACTGTTCATAAACATCCTCGACCACGGCTCGGGCAAATATATCATCCGAATTGAGGGTTATACTGAATACATCAATTGCGGGGTTCTCAATCAAAGTGACACTCAATACTATTTCAACAGACATATCAGGTTCTATCAATATACCGGGGTCAAAGATGAAGCTTACGGTCGAATCGTTAAACTGACCATTATACGGAATACCATTAACATACAAAACCGAGGCTGAAAATATCTGGCCAGGGTTGACGACATCATGGTTGTAAAAAACCCGATATGTCAGCGACGTTAAAGCAACCCGATTTTGACCTATCTCGGTCGAGTTTTCAAGGGAAAATCTATAAACATCAATTTGCTGACGACTAACGGCTGCTCCCCTGATTGGCACAGGATTGCGTAATATCAACCGGGAAAGTTCATTTTTTAATATGATATCGAAACCGGTTGAATCATTCAACGCAAACGCAGACTCACCAGAATTTAAGTCAATGGGCATAGAATTTATGATTACCGCTACTTCGGTTCCAGAAAGAATTTGCGAATCAGGAGTAATGACCATCCATTGGACAGGAACACCTGGAGTAAAAACCCTGGTTGTCGGTTCATCTGTTGAAAAATCATCGTTTTCAAACAATATCGTAAGTTCACCATCGCCGGTTTCAGCCTGGCCAACGTTTTCAACCAAAGCCTCCAGAACGAAATACCCACCTGGCTCAATTACCCTGTCAAGGGCAGATGGTGGTTGAGTTATATCAACCCCCAAAGTAAGTGTCGCTTTCTCAACAATCTCAACTGGTATCCAGATAGCTGTGTCATATACCGAATCGCCGGTGTTGCTATCGAAACTCCAGCAATCGATACGCAGGGAATCGACGGTAACATCCGATGGAGCATTTACCTGCCAGGTAATCACCTGTCCTGATAGTTCCTGGACCACCGGGTCAACACAACCAAAACCAGATGGCAGAATCACTCTGGCAAAACTCGAGCTGACATTGCCGGATGGAAATAATGAATCGGTTATCGTAAAAAACTGTGATGTCGATATAATGCCGTCTGTTGCTCCCGATGGAGAGGTTATATAAGCACTATGATTTATTGATGCCCGGTCTGTAACCACTACGGTTATTGTCATCGTTGAGTCAGTCCCCAGAGCAGTTGAAGAGTCGTTTAAGTCAACGAAAGTGCCATTAAAAGTAACTTCTATGGCCGAAGAGGTTCTCACCGATGATGGAGCGGTCACATCCCATGAAACAACCTGTCCCGGTATGAAATCACGGGCCAAAGAATCCGCCACCACAAATCCGGTATCTCCTCCAAAATCTATTAGAAGCTGGTCAGAACCGGAATAGCTATCACTTCCAGAATGGGAAACCTGTCCGAATACTGTAAACAACTGATTGGTCGAAAGGGAATCATCCAAAACATAAATCGTATCTATCCAGAAAACCACTGGCTCTTCGATAACAGCCATAGCAGAGTTATCAAGAGGCGATGCGATCTGGGCATCCTGGCCCGATATCCTGTTTATAGCATAGATTATACTGCATTGAAATATCTCGGTCGGATCGGGAATTGAGTCGGCCGTGATATTATAATCGAACGTCGCACCCAGGAGACCATCAATTGAGCCAACATCCAAAGTTTCAGCAAACGAAGAACCACCATCGGAAATAAGTCTCAGATAAATCGAATCAACAGGTTCAATACCCAAGTTGCTGATATAACCGTGAATTATGAATTGTTGCATTGTATTAACCCTGGGGGAATTATAGCATACCGTATACAATGAATCTAACCTTATTTGCCCTGGGGTAATAACGTTTACTGAATCTATGTTTAAGTCAACAAAAAAAGTGTGCTGATTTTGAATACCGGCAATATGAACTACCGGCTGGTAGGTTCCCGGTGCAAACCCCGATGGCACCACTGACGAGCAAAAAGTCAACGATGTATCTCCTGTCTGGATTTCATCGATTCTTACTCCCGAAGAGGTGTCGATAAGTGCGTCAAACATATTTATGCCATCGTTAAAGAATATTCTAGTCAGGTTGTGGTCAAGAAACAGAGTCGCCTGGCCGGAGTTATTCACCCGAACAGAAAAAGAAACCTCTGAACCGGTCAATACAGTATCCGGCGCAGAACTACCTGGTTCATAAGCTATGTTAACAGCTGTTTGTACTAAGACGCTATCAGAAAGTAAAAAAGAATCAACAACTGTGCTGTTCAATTCGGTTCCATAAATATAAAACCATACAGGATAGATTCCTCCAATAAAAGTCGAGGGAATCTGGAGTTGGTCAAATGAGAGATTCCCCTGGGCGCTAGGTTCGATCACTACGCTTTGATATAAGTTGGTATTATATTCTATGGTGCCATCGGTAAAATAAATATAGGAAGTATCATCGAGACTTATAGAGGCATCGCCATCATTTCGAACAACAACGCTGAAGCTGTAATCCAAGCCGGTTGACACTCCAATCGGCGATAATGTGCTATCGAGATAAACAAGCTGAGAAGCAGAAAGCACAGTCAGCGTATCTGTAAATACCTCGAGGCTATCATATGTTAGCATACCTGAATACATACCTGTGACTTTCATGGATAACGGGTGCTGACCCATCGGTATATCATCCGGCACCACAAAACTAAAGGCAAATGTGGTTTCCATTCCACCCGAAACAGTATCAGGTAGAACCGGAATGAAGTCCGGATTGAATTGGTTATAACCGTCCTCATCAAATAGCCCGATATCTGTTACGACAACCGGCACACCGCTTAAATTGGTAAGGCTGACAGTGCCCGTTACGGTATCCAAACGGGCAACCTGGTGTATATCAAGGAGGAGGTTATCCGCAGTAAGCGAGACGACATCTACCACATTTGATTGGCCTGTTATTCCCGATTGAGATGTTGCCAAAAACGATACTGGACCACCTGGACCGTTATAGGTGACATTTAAAACAGCAAGGTCGGCAACACCAGAGATGAAATCCGAAATCTGGTTCAATACATCGTTTTCAATGGGACCACCTGTTGAGGCATCTATTACAACAGTATCCACAGAGGCATCAAAGTCCGTCTTGATATTTCCGAAAATATCCTCAGCTGTTATCAACGATCCATCAGGCATAGGATTTCCTGACACCATTGGTGTATCAATAACAACTTCCAGATTCCCCAAGCTCCCGGGGTCCACAATGATGCTATCAGTAATTGAGATTATCGATCCAACAGTGCCTTTTAGAACAGCTATGCCCGTTCTAACCAGAATTTGTTCCGCACTGCCAGAACCATCCTCCACATGTATGTTGTTAAAAATCGGAGGAGTGCTATCAGGAGCGTTATCACAACCTATACTGTCAGATATCACCACAATTCCCGAAGCCGGGTTGTTAAATTGATCAAGTGCTTCTACAACATCTAAAGGAAAAGCATTGCCGGCTGTTACGGTCAGTGGAGCATTTAAGTTAAACGAGTTTATCGGGGCAGCAAAGACCTGGATACATGACGAGGTGTCAGCTGATGAACCACTTGAAATAATAAGCCTTTGAAGGCCCGCAGATTGAAAAGAAAATTCCGAACCGTCAAACGAATGCTGACCTGAATCAGAAGCGGGTACGAAACTATATGGGTTAGGTAAAATAGCATTTATATCAGTTGACGAAAATGTTACAATATCAGCGAAATTGTATTTGAGGTTACCGTAAACGTCATAGACAGTTACCGTAGGGTCGTTTGCAGGTGAAGGAAAGTACTCCCCTGCGGTAACAGTATCAGGATAACCGGTTAGGCTAAGATTTCCCAGGACTCCGGGAATAACATCAAAAGTATCAGTATAAACCTCAGCCCCACCGGCGATGCCTTTTAATACGGAAGGAACAGCATTCGTAAGCGTTTGCGCAGCAGAACCACTTCCACCGTCAACAACGATATTGTTGAAAACCGGCGGTATGCCATCCGGTGAATTCCCTCCACCATACGAACAGCTGATAACAACATTCCCGCTACTGGGGTTATTTAAACTATCAACAGCATTTGTCACATACAAATCAAACGGTAAACCAGCGGTCTGAGTAACTACATCCAAAAAGGTGAAAGCATCTATAGGTGCGGGAATAACATTGATAACGTTTGAAGTTGTAGTGTCATTGTCATCAGTGATACTTATTGTTTGATAACCCGCTATCCTCAACCTGAAATTATTTCCCGGAAAACTATATTGCCCTGAATCTGAAACCGGTTGAAACTGATAAGGAGCGGGGAGCTGAGCGCTGGTATCGCTTGAGAAAAAATATACGGTATTGCTATAATCGTATTTAATATTATCATTCACATCAAAGGCGATAACTAGCACAGGCCCAGGGAAAAAGGCGCCTGCCGTCCGGGATATTGGATAACCGCTTAATTCAAACCTGTCCAAAACCCCGGGAACAACCGTAATCAAACCGGAGGAATCGATAATACCACCCGAAGTGGCCGTTATGTGACATTGCCCCAATTTAATCGCCTGAAAAGTACCCTCATCGATTGTACCACATGAGTCAACAGTGATATTCCAATCATAGGTCAACCCATCCACATTATTTCCATATTGATCCTGGCCAACAGCATTAAAAACAACTACCGAGTCAGAAGAAACTGTCATATCATTCCCGGGTGTCACCAATATATGGTCAAGGTCGCCAGCGGATAGCGTAAACAGTTCCGAACTGGTAGGGCCGTTAACGAGGTTATCTAAGGAATCAACAGTCATAACGATTACATAATAACTTCCGGCAACTGTGTCATTCCTAACCTCCGAGAAATCGACATCAATCCGCGAACCAAGGGCTGCAGGCGTGCCATCATCA
>NATP01000122.1 GCA_002085375.1 candidate division Zixibacteria bacterium 4484_95
TTGTTTACAATAAGGGAAAAGACCGCTGTTACTGAAATATATCCTGATCCACCTTATGACGTGAAGGCGGAGGTAGGAGATGCAAGGCTTGCGTTGACCTGGGATTACCCCAAGTGGAAAGGTTACAGTGACCTGGCGGTTCAATATTTTGTTTACCGCAAGGAGGGAGAGGGTTCATTTGAAAGAGTTAATAGGAAACCTATTATTCGGGATAATATGTATCAACCGGAGTATATCGATTTATGGCTGAAAAACGGAACGGAATACTCATACTATGTTACCGCTGTCGATCCTCTTGGTCGCCAAAGTCAGCCATCCCAAACGATTACGGCAATTCCAGAAGATATAGTTGCTCCTTCAATACCTCAAAATTTATCTGTTGAATCTGGCGATGGAGTTGTTGGCCTGTCGTGGAATATGAGCGTTGAGCTGGATGTTGTTGGCTACTATGTCTATCGTTCGCTCGGTCTGGATAAGGATTTTGAGAAACTGAACCAAAATCTCATTTCCGTTGAATCGCCTTTTTATATTGATTCCACAATTACTAATGGAGTTCAGTATTTTTATGCAATTACAGCCGTTGATAAATCGAATAATGAGAGTCCACGCAGCAATGCCATTGCAACAATAGGAGAGGATAAAACACCTCCTGATTCACCGACGAACTTAACATTTGAGATCGAAAGCAGAATCCTGAAACTTAAATGGACACCCTCACGGGCTAGCGACGTCGTTGGTTATTATATCTACCGTGGCCAGACTGAGGACATTCAACCGCGTATCATTCATGAACCGTATAAAGATACTGTTTTTATTGACAGCGGCTATCAGGATGCTGGTTTGACTCCCGGTAAGAGTTTTTTGGTTGGTGTTTCCGCCGTTGATCGTTCTCGTAACGAAAGCGAGAAGACCACAATTGAGGTTTTTGTTCCCGATGACGATCCGCCATTGCCGCCACAGGCTTTCATGGCTGAGAATGTCGAGGGAAGATTTGTTAAAATATCCTGCGGTAGAAGTCCCTCTCTTGATGTAGCCTTATATAGAGTGTTTAAAAAAGAGAATGAAGAAGAAAGCCAGATGATAGCAGAATTTGATAAGGCGCCATTTGGATTCAAAGATACCTCTGTGGTTAAGGGCAGTAAATTTCAATATTATGCTACCGCTTTCGATTCCGCTGGTAATCAGAGTAAACCTGGCAGAATTGACACCGTTTTAATCCGTGATTACAGCTCGCCACCATCACCACGTAATGTCAGCGTCAAACTAATAGAGAAGGGTGTTAGGATTAAATGGGAACGTGTTGTAGATTTCGACCTAGTTGGCTACAATGTTTATCGCTCGAATATACCGTCCGGTGTTTACAAGAAGTTGAATAAATCGCCGTTGCAAGGGCTTGAATTCATCGACTCTTCTGGAACGATAAAACACTACTATAAAGTGAAGGCGGTGGATTCGTCCGGCAATGAAAGCACCCGTGGAGATGCGGTCCATGCGGGGTAAATCTGTTTTATTTCTCTTACCTATAATTTTATTTGTAACTTGCGGTATTCTTAAGGCTCAATCTCTACTTGAGCAGGGAATTCAAGCCTTTAACATCGGCGATTACGAACGGGCTATATATATGCTGAATGATTACCTCGAAATAAACCCCCGCTCAAAAACAGCCTATGAATATCTTGTTAACTCTTATTTAGCCGTTAAACAGATTCCTGATGCTATAAAGGTGTTGGAAACCACCATTAAAATATTCCCGAAAAATGCTCAATTTCTCAAACTTTTAGGACAACTTTACGCTAACCAACAGCGCTATGACAAATCCAGAAGTGTACTTGAACGGTATCTTGAGATATCTCCCGATGATTGGGAGATTAAAAAACTGATGGCAATGGTATATTTCAACCTTGGAGTAACCCTGGCAAAAGAGGGTAAAAAAGACCGGGCTTTGGACTATTTTAAAAATACTGTTGAACTGGATTCAACTAATATGGAAGCCTATGTGAATATTGCTGTTCTGATGATAGAAAAGCAGGATTATAAGAGAGCCCGAATTCATCTGGAAAACAGTGTAGAGAGATTTCCTTATAATTATAATCTTAAAAAAGCGCTTTTCGATGTACTGGTTAAACTTGAGGAATATGAAATCGCTTTACCTGTCCTGGAGGATATTCAGAGACATGCTCCGGATGATATTGATTTAGCCCTCCAACTGGCGCTTTTTTACCGTTACCTTAATAAAATTGACGATGCCATGACGCTATATGATTCTCTGATCAAGCGGTTTCCCAGAGAGCGAAAGATTTATATGGAGATAGTTAAATATTGGCAGAATTTCAACCGTCAGGATAAAATCCGTGAGACATACGAACTTTTAGCGAAGGTCTATCCCGAGGATGAGAGCATTGCTAAAAAAATTGCCGTTACTTATGAGCTTGAGGGAAACTGGCAGAAAGCACGGGAGATATACAGGGAACTTATTAAGAGTGATTCTCTTGATGTAGAAGTACAGCTGGCAGTTGCCAATACTTTCAAACAGGAGGGTAGTGACAGCATCGCCATCGAAAAGCTAAAAGCAATTCTGAGGATAGACAATCAGAATATCGAGGCTCTAAAAACTCTAGGGGAATTATACTCTGCAAATTCTAAATATAATGAGGCCTTGAACCTGTATTGGTCGTTTTATGATTTTTATCCGTCTGATTTCTATCCAGTATACAAACTTGGCCTTACATATTTTGAATTGAACAATCTGGATTCGGCTAAAACATATCTTGAGATAGCTCGCAATAACGCTCCGGAAAAGCCCTCAACCTGGTTCAAGCTGGGAGAGATTGCCTACATAAAGGGAGATAAAACAGGGTCTGTTGAAACCTACAAGCGGGCACTTGATCTGGCAATCCGGAGGATGGCAGAATTACAGGATAGATTTCAGGCTGAGTTTGCCGACAACGATGGGAAACTTCAACTGGATAAAATGGGACAGTTTGAGACTATGCGGGATGAGATGGTCGAGTTAGAAAATATAATCAAAGGAAGCCTGGATTTTATAAAGATATCAATTACCAGAAAAGACTTTGGGATATTGCTTGAATCGTATCTTCAGGATTACCCAACAAGTATCTTTTTGCATCTATACCATGCGGAATGGTTCAGCCAGGGTGGTGATAATGACCGGGCTCTGCAGATATATAAGAAAGTAATCTCGCTTTATCCCAAAACAATACAGGCTCATGAAGGGTTAGCGGAGATTTTTGAGAGCCGTGAAAATTATGCTGAAGCACTCAAGAGCTACCAACGAATGCTTTCATTGGATGAACAGAGCGATGTCGCTTATGATGCCATTATACGAATACATCAAAAGCTTGGCAGGCTAGATGTTTTATGTGACAAATGGCAAAAACTTTATAATCTTCAGCCTGATAACAAGATATTAAAGGAAAGGTTAATAGAAATTTTACATAAAGCTCATCGCTATGAGGAAGCAAGAGCTATTGTTGAATTAAATGCAGAAAAAGCGGGTGAAAAGTGAAAAGAATAATATTGGTTACGTTTTTAATGTTATTTAGTGAAAACATAGGATTGGCGCAGGACAGCACCGATATACCACCACCGGATACGTCTCGCTCGCTAAGCGGTCAGTACGAATCAGAAGTTAAGCCGGAGGTTGATAAATCAATATGGAAAATAACCGGAGATCTGGGCACCTATGGTGAATATTATTCAGTTTCTGGGAGGGAAGCACGTAGGCCATCGACCACCGGCCGGATATTTTTAAGGCCAACTCTTACCCTGTTTGGAAGTTTTAGCGCTTCACTTAATATCATCTACTCGACCGAGGGAAGCTCAGCCAAACAACATATCAATCAATTTGCCGTTCACCCGCAATGGAGTTGGGGTACTCTTCATATAGGCGATTTCAGCCATAAGTTGTCCAAATATACTTTAAGTGGTGTATCTATACGCGGTGCCGGGATAGATATAAATGCGGGCATTTTCAGGTTTCAGGCTGTTGGTGGTCAAACCAAGAGGAAAGTTGTGGCTGGAGCGTATAATTCGGTTTATTCTCAGAATCTGTATGGGGCTAAGATAGGTATTGGAAGAGAGGAATCATCCTTTTTCGATATTAATGTTGTAAAAGTTAAAGATAATGTTGGTTCACTACCTCTTGATATATTCCAGGTCGATTCTCTTGAGGTTGATACTACGACTTCACCAGACACTTCTTCCATTGATTCAATACCAGAATACGGTGTTACACCTCAGGAGAATCTCGTGGTTGGGGCGAACACCGTGCTCAAGCTTTTTGGCAGAAGTTTGATTTTTCGTGGAGAATTGGCTGGTAGTGCTTACACGCGTAATCTGTATAGTTCATCTGAGGCTTCAGAGGATATACCATCATTTGTTAAAAAAGTTTATACTCCGCGTATCTCTTCGAATTTCGATTATGCTTATGCGGCTGAATTAAATTTCAGTCAACGCATTTTCAATGCCCGTGGCGCTTATACCTATATTGGACCGGGCTATACATCACTTGGTTTAAGCTCGAATATGAACGATAAGCAGACTATCGAAGGAGGACTTGGCTTTCGTTTGTTTGAAAACCGGGTTTCCCTGCAGGGTACATTTAATGCTCAAAATGACAATGTAGCCTCTCAAAAAACTAATACTACTAAAAGGTCAACCTATGGATTGAATGCAACTATCCGTCCCTTAAACCAGATTTCCATAGGATTCAACGCTATGCTTAATGTAATGAAAAACGATGCCTCATCCGACTCTACCTGGATTGTTCAGGATTCGGTGTGGAACGAACAGGATTCTACCTGGTCTGAACCCGATTCGGTGCTTTATATTGGTAAGATACATAATGAGAATTCAAGTTATGCAGCTAATGTGATGTATCAATTTAACATGTTTAATTCAAGCCATTCGATTTCTATGAATTATTCAACCCAGTTTTCCAAAGACCTCAATCCTACCCGTAGCGGTAATGATGTGAATACTCAGAATGTCATGATTACCCTCGTGTTGATGCTCAGCCGGTCCTGGTCAATGTCGGTTAACACTAATCTTAACACTGTTGATGTCGAAAGCCAGGGCAAAACTACTAAGAAGTGTCTTGGTTTGCAATTGACAAATAGAATGCTGAATGGCAATCTCTCGAATTCTCTTGGCACTAATTATACCGATTCAGAAGAGGCTATGGCAACCAATATGACCTTTCAATCAAGTTATTCAATTACCAGGGTCGATATAATTCGGTTATCGGCAAAGTCGTCTTTTTACAAATATAACAACAATTCATCTCCCGATTTTAATGAATACATAGCAAGTATTGGATATACGCACAGGTTTTAGCATGCATCTTCGCTATTTAATGTTTTAGCTGTTTGGTCGGTACATGTTAAGTTTTTATTTGCTATGTATGACATTGTAGTGATTTATTGCTTGATAATTGCAGTAATATTTAATAATATGAGAAAGTGATGATAAGCGATGTCAGATTTTGAAGGAGGTATATAAAAGAGAAACCGTGATCTGGTTTAAGTTATTGATATGTAATGAAAAATGAAATTAAAATTCCTGTTTCTCCAGTGAGTCCGTGGGATATGCAGATATGTTTGACCCTCCGAAAGTATCGATTGTAATTCCAGCCTATAATGAAAAGGCCGGGATTGAATCCACTATAACAGAACTTATAAAATTTATTGAAAATAAAGATTGGGAGATAATTGTTGTAAACGATGGCTCGACCGACGATACGAAATTGCGGTTAAAGAGCTTCAGCCAGATTACAGTTATCGATCATCCCTACAACAAAGGTTATGGAGCTTCTATTAAAACAGGCATAAACAACGCCAGTGGAGATGTTATCGTTTTATTTGATGCTGATGGTCAGCATGACCCGGAAGATATTCCGCGTTTGCTTGATGAGCTGCCTTATTATGATATGGTTACCGGTAAAAGAACCAAAGGCTCGAAACAGGACTGGCTGAGAAAACCGGGTAAGT
Source organism: candidate division Zixibacteria bacterium 4484_95 (assembly GCA_002085375.1). Taxonomy (GTDB): domain Bacteria; phylum Zixibacteria; class MSB-5A5; order UBA10806; family 4484-95; genus 4484-95. The sequence goes on from NATP01000122.1 coordinate 6,009, forward strand.
TTCTCCTGGGGTTGACGGCTAATCTGTTAACAGAAAAGAAAATCCCCGACCTAAATTGTGGCTTCAGAGCGATTAAAAAAGATGTTATTATAGATATGCTTGAACTTTTTCCCGATGGTTTTTCTTTTTCTACTACAAGTGTTTGCAATTGGTGTAATTTATCAAATCGAGGAGATAATCAGAAGGGGATTTCATATAGTCAACGGTGCATTACTGCTTATTATTTCTGGAATACTGGTGTTTTTATTCGGGCTGATAGCCGACCAGATTTCAAGTCTCAGGATGACCATTCTCAAAAAGAGAAAGTGAGAATTAAATCAATAAAAAGTCCATATTTGAATTGGGCTCAACGATTTTAATACACTTCTCGTAATACGAAAAATTGTGACTTTCGGATGAATGTCCTTGATAATTTCTTAAAGATTTGCAGAAATAAAGATATTAAGGGTGCAATTGAATTCCAGAAATCGTTATTATCGTATCTTTGTTTGGAAAATCGTTTTAAAAATTTCAAATCGATTTGTTCCTTTGATATTTCTTATGATAAATCCAGCAGAAAAAATTTTGCTGTGGCAATATTGTTAAGTTATATCAAGCTTGAAGAGGTTGAGAGATCGGTTATAGTTGAAAAGGCGGATTTTCCGTATGTCCCGGGATTACTGGCATTTCGTGAGGGACCGGCAATAGTGAAGGTTTTTAAAAAACTTAGAAATAAGCCGGACCTTTTGCTATTCGATGGGCATGGAATAGCGCATCCGCGCGGTATGGGTATCGCCAGTATGATCGGTATTTTATTGGATAGACCCTCAATAGGTTGCGCTAAAAGTCGTCTTGTTGGCGACTTTACTGAACCAGCTCAAATGAAAGGTTCGATATCTGATCTGCTCTATAAGGGTAGAAAAGTCGGTCATGTTTTAAGGTCACGTGATAAAGTCAAACCTATATTTGTCTCAGCTGGGCATTTGATTGAGCTTGATATGGCAACCGATATAGTATTAAGATGTTGTCATAGATACCGTTTGCCGAAGCCAGTCCGAATGGCCCATCGACTGGCAAACCAGGTGAGGATGGATAGTAACAGGATGGAGAGTTAAGCTATAGCCATTTTTTTATATTAAGCTATGAACGGGGATTCTTGTAATTTTCTTCGATATTAAGATTGATTGGATTGGAAATAGGTACTGAGGTTGGCATAAGTTATGCAATTTTAAACCCTTCTGATTTATTTCCTTGCTTAA
>NATP01000123.1 GCA_002085375.1 candidate division Zixibacteria bacterium 4484_95
GGTGAAAATGGAACCATTAAGGTTAGAACCGACACCGGTCTGGTAGTAATCTCCTTAAAACAGCTTAAATCTATTCTTCCGGAACATATTTCAGGAGAAGCTAATGGCAGAAAGTACGATATCACCAGTTGGGGCAAGGATGTGTTTTTAAACGAAGATGAGAGAGTTAAAGGAGATATCATCGTTATAAGCAGTGATGCGATAATCAACGGTACTGTCGAAGGTGATGTAATAGCAATTGGTGGTAATGTGTATATTAACTCAACGGGATATATTAGCGGTGATGCCATAGCAGTTGGCGGACATGTTGAAAAGGAGGAGGGAGCTAAAATCATTGGCTCGACCATTCCGATAACTTTACCTTTTTTAATAATACCTCGAGGTACATTCTATCAAACGTTTCAGATCTTCTTACTGTTTGTCGTAATCATTGGGATTGTATTTTCAGCATTATCGATTTCGTTATTTCCTAAATCGATAAATTATATAAGCGAGAAACTATCCGTGCACCCTATAAAATCGTTTTTTCTTGGATATGTCGTATATATAGGGATATTCCTGATCTGGCTTTTACTTTTAGTTTCCTTAATTGGGATTCCCCTGGCTATTTTGGGTGAACCAATAGCTATTTTAGCACTTGTGGTTCTTGCCTATACCGCCATCAATCGTACATTAGGAGAGAAGATTTTCAAAGAAAAATCCCCATTCAATTCGTTTCTATACGGCGGCTTGGTAACCACAGTGATACCATTTTTCTTGTTGTTAATAGGTTATTTCACTAATTCGTTATTTATTTTTGCCTTGAACATGGTATTAGTTGGCTTTTTCTTGTTCATCTTTTTGCCGTTTGGCCTTGGAGCGATAGTCCTGGCACGTTTTGGATTTCCACCAAAAGCAAAAGAAAACGATAAACCAACAGAGTTATCCCAAACAACATCATCTACGACATTATAATACAGAAAGATGATTTATAACCATATCTGTGGTTGATAACTTTGGTTTAAATCAGAAGTTACAAATACGTCTTTTTGTTTAACAAGTATAGTTAGTACATACAGTCATATTATTTGGTAGAAGAAACCCTATGTTAAGTTGTCCGGTATATAGATGTTTTTCTTTGACTTATAAAGAACTTTTTTGCTTGCTCGTTTGTATATTTAATATGTATAATTTAACCAAGATAATGGTCTCTGGTTCGTTATGGAGAGGTGAAAGTAATGCCAATTAATGTCATATCCAAAATATTCGGTAATAAACATGACAGGGATATCAAAAAAATTCAACCCATCGTCTGGGAGATAAATGAAATTTATAAAACCCTTAAGGACAAGCCCGATGAGTGGTTTATCAAGAGGACAGAAGAGTTCAAGGCTGAACTGAAGCCTGCAGGAGAGGAATACCTGGTTCGTTTAGGGGATAACCTTGATATTGATTATAAGCAGAAGAAAGAAATCTACCAGCAAATTATCGGCGACAAGCTTGATGAGATACTTCCTGAATCTTATGCAATGGTCAAAGAGACCTGCCGTAGGCTATTGGGTAAAACCTGGGATGTTTGCGGCATTGAGATAAAATGGGAAATGGTTCCTTACGACTGTCAGCTTATCGGCGGTGTGGTTCTTCATCAGGGGAAAATCACCGAGATGGCTACCGGTGAGGGTAAAACTCTTGCCGCTACTATGCCTTTGTATCTCAACGCCCTGGTTGGTCTAGGTGCACATCTTGTAACTGTTAATGATTATCTTGCCCGACGTGATGCTCAATGGATGGGAAAAATATTTGAGTTTTTAGGGCTAACCGTTGGTTGCATACAGAATCAAATGATCCCTCATGAGAGGCGCCAGCAATATAATTGTGATATCACCTATGGCACCAACAATGAGTTCGGTTTTGACTATCTGCGAGACAATATGGCTGTACATGCAGAAGAAATGGTTCAACGTGGATTTTTCTATGCCATCATTGACGAGGTTGATTCGGTTCTTATTGATGAGGCTAGAACACCGCTTATAATCTCTGGACCTGTTGAGTCGAAAATGAACGAGCGTTTCATAGAAATGAAACCTCTGGTTAAGAACCTGGTAAATCGTCAGAACCAACTTTGCGCAAAGTTTATCACCGAGGGCGAGAGGTTATTAGAGGAAGGCAAAGAGTATGAAGCGGCTACAAAGTTTTTAATAGCCCAACGTGGTGCTCCTAAAAATAAACGGCTATTGAAACTTTATAAGGAGAAGGGTATCAAGCAACTGGTGCAGAATGTCGAACTTGCCTACATGCGTGATAAGAAGATGCATGAGATCAACAACCAACTTTATTTTTCCATAGATGAACGTGAGCATACTATCACTTTGGAGGACCCTGGCCGGTCAATGTTATCACCCAATGACCAGGAACTTTTTGAGATACCCGATATCGCAGAGGGTTTGGTAGCGATTGATAATGACCCAAATTATAATGATGATGATAGAATTCGAGCCAAAGAGGAGTTGTATCGAAAACACGCCGAACGCTCCGAGAAAAACCATGCCATTAACCAGCTTCTGCGAGCATATCAGCTTTACGAAGAGGATGTTGAATATGTCATCCAAGACGGCAAGGTCTTGATTGTAGATGAGTTTACCGGTCGTTTGATGCCGGGACGTCGTTACAGTGACGGGCTTCACCAAGCAATTGAGGCTAAAGAGGGTGTATCCATAGAGGGAGAAACTCAGACATTAGCGACTATTACTCTGCAGAATTTCTTCAGGATGTACGATAAGCTTTCCGGTATGACCGGCACCGCTGAAACCGAAGCGGGTGAGTTCTGGGAGATATATAAGCTCGATGTTGTGGTTATACCGACCAACAGGCCGGTCAGGCGTATTGATTACGAGGATGTTATTTATCGCAGTCGTAATGATAAATATAAAGCTATCGTTGAAGAGATAGTCCGCCTTCACAAAAAAAACATCCCGATACTGGTTGGCACCGTTTCGGTTGAAGTCTCCGAGATATTATCCCGTATGCTCAAGAGGCAAGGGATAGGCCATTCAGTGTTAAATGCCAAGTATCACCAGCAGGAAGCGGAAATAGTAGCCAAAGCCGGTATCCCTGGTGCGGTGACTTTGGCCACCAATATGGCCGGCCGCGGTACCGATATCAAGCTGGAAGAGACGGTTGTGAAATCACCTTTTTGTATGCTGGTTTCACCGGTTTCTGATAGTGAAGAATGTCCTTACTACAGAGAACTTAAGTGTGAGGAAGATGTCCCCTGCGGTTTGCACATTATTGGTACCGAGCGACATGAATCACGTCGTATCGACCGTCAACTTCGTGGTCGTTCCGGTCGTCAGGGTGACCCGGGTTGCTCGCGGTTTTTCCTGTCGCTTGAGGATGACCTTATGCGTCTCTTCGGCTCTGACAGGATTGCCTCTATCATGGATAGATTGGGTGTCAAGGAGGGTGAAGTTATCGAGCATAAAATGGTAACAAAAGCTATCGAACGGGCACAGAAACGTGTCGAGGCTCAAAATTTCTCCATCAGAAAACATCTTTTGGAATATGACGATGTAATGAACATCCAGCGTAAAGCGGTTTACAGCAGGAGGGCAAAATGCCTTAAGGGTGAAAACCTCAAAGATGAGGCGTTAGAGCTTGTCCAAGAAGTAATCGAGGCTAAAGTCTGGGAGTATTGTCCTGAGAAAGAATATCCCGAAAACTGGAATCTGGGCGGCCTGCGTGAGCAGATGAGGAATATATTCTTAATGGACTTCAAATGGCCCCAGGAGGATATCCTAAAATTAAAACAACCAGACGTAATCAAAAGGCTTACTGATGCTGCCCTGAAAATTTACGAGGAAAAAGAGAATATTCTCGGCAGTGAAATGATGCGTAAGCTGGAGCGATTTTCATTTCTGTCAGTCATTGACTATGAATGGAAAGAACATCTTTATGAGATGGATCACCTGAGAACCGGTATCGGCCTTCGAGCATACGGTCAGCGTGACCCGCTTATCGAGTTTAAAAAAGAGGGTTACCGTATGTTCATGGAGATGCTGGAACGGATCGATGAACAGATCGTATCATCCATTTACAAGATGAAACCCGCCACCGAACCGGCTCGAATTCCCCGGGGACAGATGGTTGCCGCCAAACAATCAGCGGTGGGAATGGGGGTGGCCACCGCGGCTCAGACTCAGGCCGAACAGGCTGGTGGCGGAGCTGAGGTTGGTTACACCGGGCCCATGCAGGATGCCGAAGAACCAGCAAGGAAACAACGACCGATTCGAGTGGGAAAGAAAGTAGGCCGCAACGACCCCTGCCCCTGCGGTAGCGGGAAGAAATACAAGCACTGCCACGGGAAAAGAAGTTGATAGGTATACCGTCAGGAAGGGGTGCCTGACGGCGCGGGAGATTTCCATTGTTTTTTTCAATTTAAAAAGATTTTTATAGCTTGATTCCAATTAAACAAATATTAATGTAAATTTAATTGTGTAAAATTGTATTAGTTGGAATTTAGAAGGTTTACGGGTATATCCAGGAAAAACAACCGGTTTTAAAGGAGGATATACCCGTGAAACCATTAAGGTTTGACAGTAATAATGTAGGGTGCGTTTTCAGCGGTGTCAAGAGTTTTTGGGAGGAGGATGTTAGGGATTTTGTTTTGAAGAATGTAAGAAGGCAGCTTGAGGGGATGTTGCGGGTTGGGGATCACAACCTCAGCCGTCTGTAACTCTACATCCTTCGGTTTTGCCGCCCGTCTTGGCTTGCTATCCCAGACCAACCTGGCGGAGTCTTTTTTTCGGTATCTTTTATTGTTTATTGCCACAGATCAGCCTAATTCAAAACTAATTCAGAACAACCAATTTTTTATACTCAAATATCTCTTTAATAATATGATGAAGTATAGGTTATTGAGTCAACAAAAAAGATTTCCTGCTTAGACCGTAGATGAGCTATAGATCACGGTTACTGTTGTGAAAGAGTGGATTTTCCAACAGCCGCTAAACTTGATCTAACACCATCCCCTTTCTAACCATATATGTAACTTGAAACCACTAATATGGTAAAAGACCCAACCTTGCCTCCCAAATTAAGAAAGGTCTCATTAATACATTTTACTGTATCTTCAGAGGAATTCGTCTGATTGTATTCTCATGAAAAAAAACATTTGGCTTAGATAGTCGAGATTTATTATCTTGATTTCAAAATATGATAAATATTTCCAGATACTTTGCGAAGAGCCGTTTCAAGATCGCCACAGAATGCCCAACAAAGTTGTGTTATGGATAAGATGATGAATATAATAATATGAGGAATATCGTAATGAATTTGTAAGATTTACAAGACAAAAAAACTTAACAGAACGCAAAGACTTAAGTACAGGAAAATAGCGAAAGATGATTACATTTATCGTAATACTTATAGCATTGATCGTCGTAATCTTGGCACTTAAGGAAATATTACAATACTTTAAGCCCGACGAGTAGTGTTTTGTATTTAGAAAACTCGATTATTGAAAGGTGGTGATTCAAATGTTTTATTTGGAGGATAGCAAGCTTTATGTTGTAAAAGATATAGTATCCTGGTACCGAGAAGCCTGCAATGATCCGAAGTCTAAAGTATTACCCCACCCGACCAAGTATAGATGGAAAAGCTGGGATAATGACAGGTTATGGTGCTCAATTTTCTTCAGTATCGGAGTAAAGGGAGGCTCAAAGGCAGCACGTGATTATATAGAACCAATTGAAAAGGGATATGAGGATTTTGAATTAAAAGTATTTGAGTTAACTCCTCTGGATACAGAATCTCGGATGAGGAAGATATGGGAATTTGGTAGAGGTAAGAATAGACTCGGAAAAGCCTTGGGAAGGTTTTTCAGCAGGCCAGAAAATTTCGGTAGAAAAAATGGTTTTGAGCGAAATATAACCGATGCCTTCTCTATTCTTGAAAAGCATGGATTCATGGATTGGTTCTATGAGATTGATGACTATTCTGATGATAGAGAGAAAGCTAAAGCCATGGAAGAATTTCCTGGTGTAGGGCTTAAAGTTTCTCGTGATTTTCTTAATGATATCGGGATGACAGATTCACTGATAGCCCTCGATTTACATGTTTTAAAAGAGATGCAAGAAAATTGGGGCTGGTCTGTGCCATC
>NATP01000124.1 GCA_002085375.1 candidate division Zixibacteria bacterium 4484_95
CCGGGAATATTCCCCCAGTATATGGTCTCGAAAATCGCCGGTTCGAAATTAAAAGTCGTTTTAGGCGGTCAGGGCGGAGATGAATTATTTTTAGGCTATCCAAGATATATTCGAACGCTTATCGAAAACAAGTTTCTATTTGGAACAGGAGATCGATATATCGATGGTTATAACATATGGCAACTGGTTAGGCATTACATCAACAATTACCGTGCCACAGGATTGGCCGGTTGGGCATTGAAACGTCGTTTAAGTGACCTTGCTCACAGATACGTTATCACATCAGCTAACTTATTCGGTTTAGAAAAATTCTTTACAGGCGAACTGGCGAAAGCGATGAAACATTACTCCCCGATCGAAGAAGCCGTCAGAAGGTTCAACGAAATTGAAAGCTCGTCACTTATAAACAAGATGTCGTGGTATGATGTTACAAACTACCTCGTGGGGTTGCTCCAGGTTGAAGACTGTGCCAGCATGGCTTGGTCATTGGAATCACGAGTTCCACTGCTTGATTATAGAATAGTCGAATTTTGCTTTAAAATACCTCCCCAGATCAAGCTTAAAGGTATGCAAACAAAGTACGTGTTCAGGAAAGCTATCGACCATGTGTTACCAAATGCCATAAAGAAAAGAACCGATAAAAGAGGTTTCCCAACGCCGGTCGATATCTGGTTCAATGGTAAACTTTCTGGATTTGCCAACAGTTTTGTAACCCCCCAGAAACTGGCGGAACGGGACATTTATAATTCAGAAAAAGTTAAAGCCTTCTTGCAATCAAATCGAAGATTTCTGACACCTTCGCTTAAAAGAGAAGTCCTTTTATGGCCTATGATAAACATCGAGTTATGGTTTCAATTATTTGTTGATGGCGGTCAACTTAGTTTAAAAACCTTAGATAGCGCTAAACAGTTAGAAACAGTAAAATAATCTCTTAAAATCTTAACATTCGACTGAGGTTAACTTTTCATGAAAATACATATAACGGTATAACTATTCCACGTGACAAAAAGCCATTATCAATAATCAAAATTAGACCCAAAAAAGGCAGGTGGTATTCAGGTAAAGCTATAATTTTTTATTTTTAAGAGACTAAAAATTTTATCCAGCCTTTAACCTAAGCACTAAAAAATGTTTTATGTTTTTCGAGATTGCTTCATCCATCTGCAACGAATTTGCAATGACACAAGATAATGTCATTTCGCTGAATCTATACTTGTTGAGTGAGGTAGAATGCAACGTGACCCGACGCAATAATATTGTTATACTATTCTTGTCACGTCTTAATGGCTACGAACTGACAGGATGTTTGATACGGTCAATAGGGTAATCTCTAAAAGCTTATAACAATTCTCGTTATCTATTTTAATCAACTGGCTTGTACTATACGTAAGCTTTTTTCATTTAAGAAGTGGCTTGTGCATCTTACCCAAAAATCACACCGGGCAGGATTAGGAGTGCTACATTGCCGACAACTAAATCCTTTCAGACAACTTAAAAACGATCCGCAAGTTCAATGAATTAGCAACCTTTTATTTAAATGTCAAAATACGTTTATGAATTATTAGTGCTAATTTACTATATGTATCGCTTTCTTATTGGCACTCAAACCCGCTTCCATCATCGCCTCGGACAGGGTTGGATGAATAGCCATAATATGCCCTAAATCTTCAGCGGTGCCATCGAAATTCATCAGGGTTGTGCCGGCCATGATAATATCTCCTGAATGTGGTCCGAATATATGAATACCGAGCACCCCATCGGTCTTTGCATCGGCGATGACCTTTACAAAACCCTCAGTGGCAAGCGTAGCAACAGCCTTACCGCTAGCCCGGTAGGGGAATTTGCCTATTTTGATATCTCTGCCGGAATTTTCAGCCTCTTTCTCGGTAAGGCCGATGCCTGCAATTTCGGGATCGGTAAAAACTGCATATGGCACATTTTTCCAATCAACCGATACGGTTTTGTCACCGATAGCTTCAGCGGCCACTATCCCTTCATGTGAGGCTTTATGGGCTAAAAGCAAGCCTCCCGTTACGTCACCAATAGCAAAGATGTTGTCTACATTTGTTCGCATCGTTTTATTAACAATAATGAACCCCTTCGGGTCCGTTGCGACACCTATCTTTTCAAGATTTAAACCTCTTGAGTTCGGTTTCATACCGGCTGCCACCAGAACCATGTCAAAAGTAAAAATTTTCTTACCGTCAGAAGTTTCCACTTCTATCTCAACCGTATCACCGTTTACTTTAGAGGAGATAACTTTCGATGATAAGTATATAGCCATACCCTGTTTTTCAAGAGCACGTTTAGAGGCTAATGAGATATCTACATCAAGCATCGGTAATACAGCATCAAGTAGTTCTATAATAGTAACTTTTGAGCCGAGAGTGTTATAAACGGTTGCCATCTCAACCCCTATAGGACCGGCACCTATAACCCCCAGTCTTTGTGGCACCCGTGGGACTGCTATAGCCTCTTTAGCACCAATTACCACTTTACCATCGGTTTTTATCATGGGCAGTTCAATGGGTGATGAACCGGTAGCAACGATGAAGTAATCAGATTCAATCCTGGTCTTATCATCCCCATTGGTGATTTCTATTTCATTTTTGGAGATAAATGAGGCCTGGCCACTGTAGCGTTTAACACCAGCTTTATCAAGCAGAATTTTAACCCCACTTGTTAAGCGCTTGATGGTATCGTTCTTATGTTTTTTCAGTTTTTCAATATCTATATCGATGTTGTCGGCTTTAAGACCGAGCCTTCCGGAGTTTTCCAGTGTCCTTTTCAATTCGGTCACATACAACAGCGCCTTGGAGGGGATACATCCCCAATTGAGACAGACTCCACCAAAATATTCTTTTTCGACAATGACGGTCTTAATACCGAGTTGACCGGCTCGAATGGCAGACACATAACCACCCGGACCAGCCCCTATCACCGCAAGTTTAAACCTTTCAGCCATATTCATTCCCTCTTACTCGCAATCTTTAATGAAAACATACAGTTCTACACAACCATGTACTTTATTTATTTGCAGTTACTTCAAATTGATTCTACAGACCATATAAATCCCCTATATACAAGATTACCATTCATAATGGCCTAATGGTCTTATCCATTTATAGTGAATGTAAACAATCTCGATAAGTATCGTCTTACTCGATTTCCCCTGTATCCTTTTTACTTACTCTTCTATTCTTTATTTCCCGAGCCCTCATACAATCAGCTTTTTCCTCTTCAGTTTGAACCAAAAGAGGGGGTACGTCTTTGGGGTTACCATCCTTATCCAGATTTACAAAAGTAAGATAAGCTTCAGAGGTTTTCTTCCGCGCACCGGTATTCATATCCTCAGAATAAACAACAACCTTAACTATGAGCGAGGTTTTTCCTGTGCAGATAACGCGTGCTTTCAGATGTGCCAGCTGACCTACTTTGATAGGGTTAAGAAACGATAAACCCTCAATAGCAGCGGTAACACATATTGAATTGCAGTGACGGTGAGCAGCAATTGCAGCCGCCAAGTCGATCCAGTGCATCACCCGACCACCCAAAACATTGCCCAGAACATTAGCATCGTTGGGAAGCACCAGCTCGGTCATTTCAACTTCAGACTCCGAAGATACCTTGCCTTTAAACGATGTCCCTTTTGAATCAGTATCCATAATTCCCTATAAGCAAATTAACTGATTAAATACCTTTTATTCTTCTCACACCTCCATCATACCTACGACCTAAAAAATAGGCCATCAAAACTCCAGCTAAGATACAATTATCACATATAATAAACAACCTTAATTTAATTGACAAGTATCCTCGACCAGTCGAAATTTAATATAATTTCAACTAAAACAGAAAATTGAAAGTAAGCTTTCACCAAGAAAAATCTGCATATATACCCCAGTCTCTTTAACCATCCAGTATTCGTTGACAATATCAATATTTTGCTTTTCAAATTACAGAAATCAGTTTTAACGGGTAAGGTCTTACAACCCGGCCAAGCGACTGAAAACCTCGACTATTAGCATGTTAACAAATCATACAACTCTCGTTGCAACAACCCTGGTAAATGACAAACACTGAGAAAACAACTTTATCGATTAGGCTCTATTTAGCCTTAAAAAGAAGAATTTTCCATACATGAGGTCAATCCATGTGCTCTTTTGTTGAGCTATTCTCCTTCTCTGTGAAATCCAACAAAGCAAAGGCATAAGTTTTACCGCGTAAAACTCTCAACATTATAAAATCAGGATTGTCTATCGCTTTCATGGTTTGTTTGAAATCATCTAAGGTATTAATTCTTTTATCCCCGACTTTAGTAATGATATCCCCAGCCATCAAACCACCCTTGTCTGCTGAAGAGCCGATCTCTACGTATTTCACATAGACACCATCTTTAGTTTCAAGCATGTAGCGGTAAAACATGCGGTCGGTGATTTCCTCCACTGTGAAATCAAAATCAGTCTCATACTCATCAGCCTTGACTTTTGGCTTCTGCCCTATCTCGACCTCAAGAGACATGATTTTACCATCTCGATAAATCTCTACAAGTTTCTTCTCATTGACATTAGACTGAGCAACCGTAAGGGTAAACTTGTTTAAATCATCATCGTTTTCGGCGGCTACATGCTCACCATCGTAAGATAAAATGATATCTCCCGGTTCAATACCAGCCTCATCGGCGGCATATCCGGGGAAAACATCAGCAACAATTATTCCTTCAAGATCAGGCTTATTATAAAACCTGGCAAAACTTCTATTAAGTGGTTGAGTTACTATCCCAAGATAACCTCTTTCTATGGTACCGTTAGCAAGCAACTTATTCTTGACATCGATAGCGATGTTGATGGGAATGGTGAATCCCTGCATGCGTCCAACACCAATGGAGTTTATACCGACAACCTGGCCATGAAGGTTAACAAGAGGACCACCTGAAGAACCCGGGTCGATTGCAGCATCTGTCTGAATAAAATCGTTTAGCAATGGAGCATTGTCGGGAAGGTTTAAGACACGCCCCTTGCCGGAGATAATGCCAAATGAAACGGTGCGATCAAAACCATAAGGATTACCTACAGAGATAACCCATTCGCCAACCTTAACAGAATCGGAATTACCTAACTCAGCAACCTTTAAATTCTCCCCTTCAGGCACCTCGATCTTGATAAGGGCCAAGTCGGTAAGCTTGTCAGTACCAATGACTTCAGCGGTATACTCAAGTTTCGATTCAAGGGTGACTGTAACCGATACATAATTATCTACTACATGCTCATTGGTTAATATATAACCGTCTTTGCTGATAATAAGCCCCGAGCCAAGGGTTTCGTAACGTTGTGTATTTTGTTTCTTGACTACCTCTATGTGGACAACAGTCGGCTTGACTGATTCAGATACCGATATTATCAGATTCTGCAAATCATCGAAGATTCTAAGTCCCTGGCCAAAACATATTGAAAACAATAAGGTTACAAAAATAACGATCTTTAACAATGCCTTCATTTTAACCTTTCCTTTAACTAATAAATCACTTTGTAAGTTTTATAACAATAAAAAATAAGAAAAGCAAGAGAGAAAAAAATTGATTTAAATTTAATATCAAAGGAACATGGTTTAAACAATAAAGTATATATTTATAAAAATAAAAAAAATACTTGACAAAAAGTTTTAAAAAAATTAAATTTAAAGTTTGTAAAAAAATGAGGTGGTTTTTATGAAAACTATCGGTCAACTCAAGGGGTTAGTATTAATCATTGTTATTGCTGGCATCTGCATACTTGCAGGCATGGTTATTGGTTCAAGTTTAAGTATTCCCGACAAGTTATCTGCTCAATCTCAAGCTCCTATTATTCCAACAGAATCAGAACCGTTTTACCAACCAGCTGTTTCATCTGTTTCAATCAACCAGCCTGGTTCCACAAACAGTCATTCGCCTTTTGTTGTTGTCGCTCAAAAGGTCAAGCCAGCGGTTGTTAATATCTCAGCCAAAAGCGTGGTTGAGGAACAATACCCTGATTTTTTCTATTTTGATGATGAAATATGGCGCCGATTTTTCGGCTTGACGCCAAATAAGCCAAGTGAACCACGTCGACGGCTTACCGAGTCTCTCGGATCAGGTTTTTTCATAAGTCCCGAT
>NATP01000027.1 GCA_002085375.1 candidate division Zixibacteria bacterium 4484_95
TATGATTATGTTTTTGAACACCTTATGCGATAAGATTATACAATATGAGGTAATACTATGATAATTGATCATGATGTCATCATCCTTGGCACCGGTTTGGCTGGCTTACGGGCGGCGGTTGAGATTGCGCGCAAATCCGATGATGGTGTAAACATGGCTATTGTCTCCAAAGTTCAGCTTATGCGTTCTCATTCGGTTTGCGCTGAGGGTGGTACGCGGCTGTACTTCGCGAGGAGGAAGGGGACAGTTTAGACCTTCACGCCTGGGATACCGTAAAAGGCTCAGACTTCTTAGCTGACCAGGATGTTGTGTATAAGTTTGTGGAGACTTCACCACAGGAAATACTTCTATTAGACCACTGGGGCTTACCCTGGTCACGGAGGGATGATGGCAGGATTCTTCAGCGTCCTTTCGGTGGTCACAGCTATCCGCGGGCGACGATGGCGGCTGATAAAACCGGTTTTTTTGAAATGCAGACTCTGTATGACACCCTGATGCGATATAAAAATTTCAGGCGCTATGATGAAGTGTTTGTTACATCCATCATTGCTGAGGGTGGTAGATTTTGCGGCGTTACGATGATAGATATGAGCACTGGGGAGTTTCATGTGCTTCGCGGAAAGGCTTTGCTTATAGCCACTGGTGGTCTTGGCACGCTTTACGGTTTTACCACTTACTCGCAGACCGTTACCGGTGATGGCCAGGCGATGGCATACCGTGCCGGCATTGCTCTGGAAGATTCGGAATTCTTACAGTTTCACCCAACGGGGCTTGTCCCATCAGGTATTTTGATGACTGAGGCATGTCGTGGTGAGGGTGGTTACCTGCGTAACAAAGATGGTGACCGCTTTATGGAGAAATATGCTCCGGCTAAAATGGAACTTGCTCCTCGTGATATTGTCTCACGTGCTGAGATGACCGAGATAATCGAAGGGCGTGGGTTTAAAGGACCAAAGGGATTGGATTATATTCATCTTGATCTGACACATCTTGGCGCAGATAAGATTAACCATCGTTTACCACTTATACGTGAGGTCACGATGAAGTTTCTTGGCCTGGACCCTATTTACGAGCCGATTCCTGTTCGCCCTGTAGCTCACTATTCGATGGGTGGTATTGAAGCAGATATCAACGGTAAGACGAAGATGGAGGGTGTCTGGGCAGCTGGTGAGGTGAGTTGCACATCATTGCATGGTGCAAACCGTCTTGGGACTAATTCCACTGCTGAATGCATTGTCTGGGGTGGTATTTCGGGAGCTGATATATTGGAATATCTGAAGACTAATCCCCGGTTACCGGATATACCTGATGGGGAAGTTAAAAAGGAGGAAAAGCGGATATTCCAGAAGCTTCTTGAAAGTGATGGTGATGAGAACACATATCAATTACGCAGCGAATTACGTGAAGTTATGGATTTCCACATGGGGGTTTTCCGTACTGGCGATGATATTTCGGCAGGGCTTGATAAGATACGGAAGCTAAAAGAGCGTTTTAATAACATAAAAATTCAGGATAAGAGTCGGATTTATAATTCCAATCTGATTAATACCCTTGAACTTGAAAATATGCTGTTGGTTTCAGAGGCAATGATTGTGGCAGCGCTGGCGCGGGAGGAATCCCGTGGGGGACATGCAAGACGTGATTTCCCCAAGCGTGATGATGATAAATGGCTTAAACACACGCTGATAACCTTGACTGACGATGGACCAAAACTTGATTATAAAGATGTAACCATTACAAAATGGAAACCTGTAGAAAGAAAATATTAAGGGTGGTCTTATGGATGAACATAAAAAATATCCAAACAAACTTGGAATCATAGGTTGGCTTGGGGGTGGACGGTGGGGAATAGAGCGTTATCTTTATACTCTGCACCGTATTACGGGGCTGGGAATATTGCTCTATTTTTGCCTTCACATCTTCGTTACCTCCTCACGTTTATTTGGTATGAACGCCTGGGAAAAATGGATGGGGTTTTTTAAATCACCCATATTTAAAATGGGTGAATTCCTGGTTTTCGTCGGATTCGCCTTTCACGCTCTTAATGGAATCAGATTGATATTGATAGAGTTCGGTTTCGCAGTTGGCAAAGCTGAAGAACCTGTTTATCCTTACAAGTCATCTTTGAACACGCAACGCCCGTTGATGGTGATTGTGATGGTAGTTGCGGCAGTCCTGATTGTGGCTGGTGGTTATCAGTTCCTTGGGTTTGTTCATTAGGGAGGTTAATATGAAAGAAACGAGATATTGGACATGGCACATGCTTGCAGGTATAGTGATATTATTCCTGCTTGGTATTCATATGATAACCATGCACTTAGATGCGATCCTGGGATGGTTTAATCCTGCCGGAGGTGAAGCTGTAGATTGGGGAAATGTTGTAGCAAGAGCGAAGATGGCTATATATGCGGTTATATATATCGCTCTGCTAGCAGCGGCTTTGTATCATGGATTTTATGGTTTTCGAACAATACTGTTTGAATTGGGCTTAAAACATGGTGCTCAGAGTATTATAAATATACTGTTTGTTGTCATGGGTATTTGTCTTTTTGTGCTGGGAAGCTGGGTGGCAATTAAATTCCATGTCATCGCTCAGATAGCTTAAGGAGATCAAGAAAATGGCAAAGAAAACTCAGAAGGAAACTGACATAATCTTTTACATCCACCGTTTTAATCCTGATGTGGATAGCAAACCTTATACACAGAAATATACAATACGTGTTGAACCGGGGATGACTGTCCTTGATGGTTTACATCTTATCAAGGAGACCCAGGATGCTACATTGAGTTATCGGTTTTCTTGCAGGATGGGTGTTTGTGGTTCCTGTGGCATGCTTTTGAATGGCCGTCCTTCCTTAGCCTGTAATACCCAGATTCTCGATATCACAATGAAAAATCTGACTGTTGCTCCATTGCCGAACTTCAACATTGTAAAAGACCTTGTCCCGGAACTTACACCTCTGTTTGAAAAACATATATCCATTCACCCATATGTAATTCAGAATAAAACAGATGAGATGTTGGATCCTACCGGTGAATTTTATCAGAGTCCGGAAGAACTTACTAAATATCTTCAATTTTCATATTGCATAAAATGCGGGCTTTGTATGGCTGCTTGCCCTACTTTGGCAACAGATTCGGAATATCTCGGTCCTCAACCAATGCTTCAATCATATCGTTATAGCATAGATACGCGTGATGATGGTTTCGACAAACGGAAAAAAGTTGTTGGCAATACTCACGGTGTGTTCAGATGTCATTATGCCGGTGAGTGTTCGAATGTCTGCCCAAAAGGAGTTGACCCTGCTCGAGCGATACAACTTATGAAACGTGAACTTGTATTAGATTATCTAAAGATTAAGAAACATAGATCGACAAGTTTTATTATGGGCAAACCTGAAGGGGTTAAACGTAGGCCAGAAATCCCCAAGGCGCCACCTTTTACAGTTGAACAGAAATAGCTGTTAAGTTTCCTGCAAGTTTGATAATCTGATTAAAAACCTGGAGAGCAGTCTAGCGAAGCTGTCTTAAGACCCGTTTTTCAATTTGGTGTTACGATAACTGCGATTCTTGCAGCTTATAAGCTAAAATGAATTTGAAATAATGGTCATTATTGTTTTATAGATTATTTTCAAGTTAGGTTTGTGATATACGTTGCTTATGACTTGACGGTTATCGCCTTTTCCTCAGCAAGGTGATGTTTACAATTGGTGCAATAAAGATAATCCCCCCTAGCTATGGTTGATTTTTCGACCATAAAACTGTATCCACATGCAGGGCATTTCCTTGGAACCGGTTTAAACCATAATGAGAATTTGCATTTAGGATATCTTGAACAGGAATAAAAGATTCTTCCTTTTTTTGACCTTCTCTCCAATAACTCTCCATCACAATCTTTTTCCGGGCATTTAACGCCGGTTGATATCGGTTCGGTTGTTTTGCATTCAGGGTATCTTGAGCAGGCAATGAATCTGCCAAACCTTCCCTGACGTATCTCCATGGGAGCGCCGCAATTTGGGCATTTCTTATCGATTTGTTCGACGTTTTCATCAAGAGGCTTGGTGTTTTTACATTTGGGAAAGGCGCTACATGCCAAAAACCTTCCATTACGGCCAAATTTTATAACCATGGGAGCACCACATTTTTCGCAAAATTTATCTGTATATTCGATTGTTTGTTTTTTAATTTTTCTGATGTTTGCCTCAACCTTTTTCAAATTGGTCTGGAAAGGGGTGTAAAAATCATTTAACACATCTACCCAGTTTTCTTTGCCCTCTTCAATCCTGTCGAGCTCGTCTTCCATACTGGCGGTAAAAGCCGTGTTGAAGATACCAGGGAAATTGTCTATGAGTATCTTGTTAACCAGCATACCTAGGTCGGTAGGTTTAAACCGTCGTTTTTCCTGGGTAACATATTTTCTTATTCCCAGCGTTGATATAATCTGGGCATAGGTCGAGGGCCTGCCGATACCCTTTTCCTCGAGTTCCTTGACCAGGCTGCCAGCATTAAACCGTGGAGGCGGTTGAGTGAAATGCTGTTCAGGTTTAGTGTCCTTGAGACTTAGTGCTACGCCTTTTTTAATTTCGGGGATTTTTCTTTTCTTATCGTCATTTGCCGAATCGATTTTGTATACTTTGAGAAAACCGTCAAAAATCATCTCTTGGTGGTGTGCTTTAAAAACGAATTCGCCACCGGAAATCTCTACCGTAGTAGTCCTATATTCTGCATCCGCCATTTGCGAGGCTACAAAACGTGACCATATAAGATTATAAAGTTTATTCTGTTCACTTGTTAGATTTTTTTTGATCTTTTGAGGGGTTCTAAAAACCGATGTTGGACGGATGGCCTCATGAGCCTCCTGAGCCAATTTACGAGTTTTATATTTTTTTATACCCGTTGGTAAATACTTGTCGCCAAATTTTGAAGATATGTACTTTCGAGCTTCAACTTTGGCCTCATCAGCAATTCTGAATGAATCGGTACGCATATAGGTTATGAGCCCGGTCTGTCCCTCCTCGCTTATATCAATACCCTCGTATAATTGCTGGGCAATTCTCATCGTTTTTTTGTTGTTGAAGCCGAGTTTGGCAAAAGCATCCTGTTGCAGACTGCTGGTGATAAAAGGAGGCGGTGATTGCCTCTTTAAAGTTCCCTTTTTATAAGATGAAACTTTATATTGACGTTGTTTGATATTATCACAAACCTCAATGGCTTTGGAATGACTATCAATTTCAGGTTTTTTATCATTGATTTTTGTTAACTTGGCATAAATTTTTTCCTTTTTTCCGGTAATAAATTCGGCATCAATGGTCCAGTATTCCTGGGGTACGAAATTTTTAATTTCATTCTCACGTTCGCAAATCATTCGTAGTGCTACTGACTGAACTCTTCCGGCGGAAAGGCCATAGGTGACCATTTTCCATAATAGTGGGGAGACCTGGTAACCAACAAGTCTGTCAAGTATCCTGCGTGCTTGCTGGGCATAAACCTTTTTAATATCAATCTTACCGGCATTCTTTATTGCCTCAAGAACTGCTCTTTTTGTGATTTCGTTGAAAGTAATCCTCAACAGCTTTCCCTTGATTTTGCCTAAAATCATGGCGACATGATAGGCGATTGCCTCGCCCTCACGGTCGGGGTCTGGTGCAAGATATACTAAACTTGCGTTTTTAGATAATTTTTTCAGTTCTTCTAATACTTTGTTTTTGCCTTTTATGGTGATGTATTGCGGTTTAAAATTGTTATCGATATCGACTCCCAACTTTGATTTGGGCAGATCAAGTATATGGCCACCGGTTGAGGCAAGTTTATAACCTTTGCCTAAAAATTTCTTCAGCGTTTTCGTTTTTGTTGGTGATTCAACAATAAGAAGCTTCACAATACCCTTTCGGTCACCTCAATTACCAGTTGTTACTGAAAGGTATTTTCATCCGGTGATGTTTTTTCGATGTAATCATATTTTACCTTACCTTCAGATAGCATGTTTAGAGCTTCTATAGTTACTTTCGTAGCATACTTGGGCGGTGTTTCATCCGAATCCATTTGTTCATGTTCGGCCATACGCAACGCATTTATTTTTCTGGCCAATTTAGCTGCAACTATTACCGCTTCGTATTTACCTTTTGCAGTATCTTCTATTTTTTTTGTGATGCTATAATCCATATTCCTCCCAGCTATTAAAAATTTATCGGTGGACTTAACCTAAACCTAAAAGCCTTCGTGTACTTTTTTTCCAATATTTTTTATCGGCCAAGCGCCAGGCCTTGTGGCGCTCAGCTTCAATAATTAAATGAATCTGCTTAACGGCCGACTTTAATTCATCATTAACCACTGCATAATCATAATATGACCAGCTACTTAATTCAGTTACCGCTTTTTTTAAACGCATCTGTAGTGATGATGGTTCCTCTGTATGACGGCCCTTAAGCCTCTTTTTCAATTCGGTTAGACTCGGGGGAATCAAAAATACCGTAACCGCATTCGGCATTGTTTTTTTTATTGATCTACCTCCCTGAATATCGATATCCAATAGCACAATTTTCCCCTGGTTAACGGTTTTCTCAAGAGGAGCTTTTGGGGTTCCGTACCAGTGCTCTAAATATCTGGCAGTCTCAGCAAACATTCCAGCTTTTTTCAAATCGAGAAATTCTTCGGTTGTCATAAAAAAATAATCAACACCGTCTTTTTCTGTTTTCCTTGGACTGCGAGTTGTGGCTGAAATGGAAAATTGATAATCTCTATATCTTTTTATGAGCTGACGGCAAACGGTAGTTTTTCCTGTACCCGAGGGAGATGATATTACAACTACAAGACCAGGTTTTTTCATATAGCTAAACCTCTTGCCCTACGGGTGCATCATACCTGGATATTTTATAAAAAAAACTATTCAATATTCTGGACCTGTTCCCGAAGTTTTTCCAGCTCCTCTTTTATATTAATTGTGAGCGTTGAGATTATGTGGTCAGCCGCTTTAGCCGATATGGTATTAGCTTCCCGGTGCATCTCCTGTAAAACAAATGTCAGGCGTTTTCCAATAGCATCATCTCGCTTGAGAGTTTGACGGAAGCTTTCCATATGCGCTTCGAGCC
This sequence comes from candidate division Zixibacteria bacterium 4484_95, assembly GCA_002085375.1. Classification (GTDB taxonomy): domain Bacteria; phylum Zixibacteria; class MSB-5A5; order UBA10806; family 4484-95; genus 4484-95. Next base: position 7,089 of record NATP01000027.1, read on the forward strand.
TGGTTGTTTCCTCGGTAATATCCATTTTCTCTGCGACCATGGCCGTTTCCATAGCTATACGCTGGTCATCAACAGGAATATCCTCTAATAGCTCCTTTATCCTCTGCCTGAGTTTTTCATGATAAATTTCAACATTATTAACAGCTCTGTTTTTTATCCGGATAACCGTATCCGCAAGTAAATCCAATCGCTTAATGAAATCTACAAAAAGAGACTGACCCTCGGCCTGTCTCATGCTGCAAAGTTTGTCGAGGGCTTCGATGCACACCGACTGGACCAAGTCCCAAATCCGTTTGATATCGACCTCGCTTACTTCGGCGGTTATTAAATCGGGCAGGTTGACGAAATGATTTAAATTGATCTCATCGGGAAGATGGAAACGTTCTTTTAATTCCTTGAGAATCTTGTAGTACATATCGGCATAATCGTTACTTAAAGATAGCTTGCTAGTATCGGGATAGTCATTATCGATGGTCAAAGAAAAATTAACCTTGCCCCGATGAAGCTTTGATGATAAAAGAGCTTTGATTTTCTGCTCAAGTTCAGCCAAGGTTTTTGGTAAACGTATCTGGAATTCCAGAAAACGGTTGTTTACGGTGGATATCTCCACCGTCACCCGGTATCCATCTTTGGTTTTGTCGGCTCGGCCGTAACCGGTCATACTTGAAATCATAATGTCCTCAAAACAGTTTGCAATAATAATAAATTATTGGCCGATGTCAATAACTTCTTGACAAAGTCGCTTTCTTTGACACTTTTTTAATTCATGAAATTACAAAGGCTCACCTCTCTTGATGTGAGTATTTTGTCCGCCGAACTGGACGGATTGTTGAGAAACAGTGTTATTAAAGATATTGTCTTTAAAGCAAACGACATTTATTTTTTGTTTTCTAATCTCATCCTGCGCTATTTTGTTTTTGCCTCAAGCCCTTATTTCTTAAAGGGAAAGTACTTACCTGAAGGTGGTCGGTGGCTGCCAGACATAATAAATGGAAAAATCGAAAGGATAACCCAGAAGGAATCAGATAGGTTAATTCTCTTTGAAATCTCTGTCTTCGATAGGTTAGGGGGGAAAAAACAATTCAATCTATACTTTGAATTTTTTCACAATGGAAATATCATCTTGACAAACAAAGACGATACGATTATAAAAACCTTAAGGCGTTCTAAAAAAAGGGACACTAAATATAAAATATTCACACCAAAAGAGTTTAATATCCTTGCTTGCAAAGAAAATCATATTTTGAATTCACGGGAAATAGAAAAGTTAAAAACTTTGAAACTTTTACAGTATGCATTGATTGATAATTACGGCCCTAGAGATTTGATAAAATTTATCTTTGAAATCAAAAATAATCCATCACCACACATTCTAAAGGATGTCGATGAGAAAATTTGTGGCTATTCTATTTACGGTCCACCGTTCAATGGTAATGTCTCCGGTCAAAAAACAGGCAGTCTTATTGAAGCTTTAACCTTGTATCTCGAATCAAAGGTTTCTCTGTATTTCGCGAGAACTCCGGATTTTAAAAAGCACCTGAGAAAAGCGGAGACGAAACTAAAAACAATCCAAACCCGGCTTGAGCAAGCAAGTAAGTTTCGCCAGTACCGTCTTTATGGCGAATTATTGTTGATTAATATACATAAATTAAGAAAGGGTAAAAAGCTGGTTAATTTATCCAACCCGTATTCAAAGCATAACGAGCCGATAGAGATACCTTTAAATCCGGCTGTAACCCCCGAAGAAAACGTCAGATATTATTTCAATAAAGCCCGCAAACTCGAAACCTCTATTCCTATTTTAAAAGAAAAACTAAAAGAACAAAAAAAGGAGATCGAGAGAATTAAGAAATCAGCCGACAGTTACATTTCCAGGGACGTAATTGGTCAGACGGGTGTTAGGCCGAAAGCTGTAGAGAAAGCAAAAATGCCGTTTAAGTGTTATCAGCTGGATGGTGATTGGATGGTTTTTGTCGGCAGGTCAGCCTTGACCAATGATGAACTAACTTTTTCGTTTGCCAAAAAAGACGACATTTGGTTTCATGCCTGGCAGGCCAGCGGTTCCCATGTGGTTCTGAGAAGGCCTCAAAAGGGAGCAATACCCGATAAAAGAACTCTGCACAAGGCAGCTTCATTGGCAGCTTATTTCTCCAAAGCTAAAACCTCGGGTAAGGTGGCGGTGATATATACCGAAGTGCGTTATGTCCGAAAAATAAAGAAACATCCCGGCAAGGTTACTGTAGCAAAAGAAAAACAGCTAATTGTTGAACCGGCTCATCCGGCAACCCTAGTTAAAATAAAAAAATTAGAATCTCGACCCGAATAATTTATAAACATATTTTTATATTTAAGCAGGAAGTTGTCAATTTACCGAATTGTTATATACTGACGTCATGGATGTGGAACCCATTAAAATTATGGTGTGTTTTTGTTGTCTAAAAGAATTTAATTGTCGGCAATGTAGCGCTATGTTTCATGTCGGGAGTGATTTCTGGGTAAGATGACCAAGCCACCTCTTAAAATGAAAAAGTTTATGAGTAATATAGGTTAAGCTTGGCATTCCGCATAAATATTAATTTTACAAGGGACTTTGCATATAACCGAATTCTATTAAAACACAGAAGCGCCCCGAACAGATACATTTGATTATCTTAATATCGAATGGATTTGTTCAGGACGCTTTCAGTATAATCTTAATCGGACTGAAAGACTATTTTAGTAATATCAGTTTGCCGGTCAAACTCGATTTACCGCTTGAAAGCTTGATGAAGTATATCCCTGATGTCATGTCCTCTGCATTCCAGCGGACCGAATGTTCACCAGCGCTTTGGTGGCCATTGTAAAGTGTGGTTACTTTTTGGCCAATTATGTTGAATACCTCAAGAGTGGTTTTTGCGGGGTTTGACAGGGTGTAACTGATAGTGGTTGACAGGTTAAATGGGTTTGGAAAAGCTGGATGTAGATCGATTCGATTGGGTATAACAGAAACATTGTCGTCAATTCCAACATGCTCGACATTCATCGTGATAGGGATATCGTTTGTGAAATTGTGTGGATCGTTTGTCAAAAGCCTTAGTTTGGCCTCATATGAACTATCTGGCAACTCCCCAGCGCTGAAGGTTACCGCTGTTAGGACATTATCCGAAGGTGGGATGATGCCATTGGTAGGACTTATATCGACCCAGGTTAATGGTATTGGTGGAGGTCCAAGGTAGAACTCTATGGCCAGTGAATCGTGAACATAATATGTATTCAGTGCTACTTCAAGTCCAACCGTGCCGGATTGGTTTTCGATACCGATGGAAGATTCATTCAATCTGCCGGGCCCCATGCTGTCGTATTGATAGATTATCTTATCGGGGGCTACGATTATAATCTGGAAAGTAAAGATACCCTCTTGCCGCCAATCGGGGACATGATCCCAGGTTATAATTGCGGTATCGGAATTGTTTGTATAAAACAAGCCACGTCCACCATTTTCAAAATTCATATCATCGAAAAAGACAGCCAACATGTTATTGGGTGGCTCAGGATGAGGTATGGGCTGATTTCCCCATTCAACCGAGACGCCGTCTGTGAATGATGCCCATCCATTAGTGCAGACATTTATCGAATCAAATTCATTACCATAAAATTCGAAGGTGAAACCCAGAGGGAGGGGACCAGAGTTGCCATCATCGATGTCACTACCGAAATCTATTATTTCACCTGTTCCTGAGATATCTATCCAGTTATATGTGGGTCCCTCGGATGTATCACAGTCAAACCAGTAGTAACCGAACGAATCCTGCTCAATGATATGTACTGCTTGCAGCGAATAAACCAGATCGCCATCGCCTACGTTGGATATATCCAGGAATTCAGTAACCTCGCCACCAGGGGGGAGATTAACCTCGATTGAGTTGGGAGAATATTCCAGTTGAGCCGAGGATTCTACATAGATAGGTCGTTGGGTGTAACCACCGATCCCTGCTGAACCATATTTAATATAAAAAAAGCCTTCTTCTCCCCAATCCTCTCCCCAGCTATTTTTACAGATCCATGCCCCATAACCATCGCACATATTATCATCCCAGCCGATGAGGACAACAGCATGGTTTGCAGGGTCGCCGCCGGCATGCTCGTAACATCCACCAGGATAATTCAAGAAATCATTATAAACGGTAAAGGTCGTAGACAGCGGACCGAACATAAGAGCGTTTTTTATAGCATTGACGTTGTTAGGAATATCCTCGAATCCTAAAAGTTGGGCGATTGGTTCGCATTCCTCCTGGGTACAGGGGACGGTGTCGTCAGCTTCGTACGGCATGCATGATTCATCCACAGCTCCATAGTCCATAAAAAGATTGTAAGCATCCTCCATCCAGCCGCCATCGCAACTTGAGCCACCCGTATTGCATGATAGCACCTGTTGCTCGGAGAAATCGGGCATTATACCCTCGGCAATCCAGTAAACAGATTCAAAGGCGCCGGTGGCAGCAAAATCCCAGCATGAACCGCAATTGGCCTGGTCTTTAACCGGTGTCACCCGATCAAATTCTCGCCAGTCAAAAACAGTCTCGGTATTAAGAAGTGCTGGAGGAGGAAGTTTGTCCAGTTCAGCAAACCTCAATTTAACATCCTCGGGAATGACTAACCCGAGGTTTGCTATTCTTTCCTCCAATGACAAATCCATCATAGCGGTTTGAACGGTGGTCTGGCTCAGGCCTTTTTCCTCTATCATTTTTTGAGTTTGCTTAATTTCCTCAGAGACTTGGGCGTTAACTGTAAAAATAGGCAAAACCATCAAGCTTGCCATTGTTAAGATAATAGCAGTTTTACGCATCGTACCTCCTTAGAAAAATATCATAGACTTTTCAATCTTAATTTACTATCCGTTTATCGGTAGTCAATAGAAAAATAATTATTCTAATTGGATATATCATCTTATATATGAAACATTAAAGAATTTAAGTATATACGTACCTCATGAAACTTATTCTAATCTCCAAAAGACTTTGTCAATTTAATTGTTGAACGATAAAGAAGGATTTAACCCCCAAGCGAGTTCGAATGATTTCAATTAATATCATTGTTTCACAAATTCTACTGAGTTATAGCTTGCAATTTGTTTAATTGATTTATATATATTTGCGGTATGAGTCAGAGATTCTGGGATGATTGCTATGATCTGTTTTTAAGGCACTTAAAGAGTGGTGCTCGTTATTCAGTTAATACTGCGATTGCCTATAAAAGCGATATTGGGGGATTTATTAAATATCTTTCCAAAAAGGAGGTTAATACTTTTGAGGTTTCCCAATTCGTTGTTAGGGGTTTTTTGATATCACTGAGAAAGGCCGGTCTTAAAGGTTGTTCTATCGCACGTAAATTAGAGGCATTGAAGGTGTTTTTTGATTATCTCGTATCGATTAAAAAGGTAAAGCATAATCCGGCACGATTAGTTGAACCCATCAGGATAGAACCCTATCGGGCTGAGTATCTTTCAGAGGAGGAGGCCCGTTTTTTAATTGAGCATGGCTGGGTAGGTAGTGGGTTTAGGTCTTCTCGAGACAGAGCCATGGTTGAGATTTTTTACGGTTGTGGTTTAAGGTTGTCTGAACTTGTCAGTATGGATCTTAAAGACCTTGATTTTCAGAACTATCTTGTGACGGTTTTGGGTAAGGGTGGTAAATTTCGCCAGGTGCCTGTGGGTAGCCAGGCGATTAAATCAGTTTCAGAGTATTTAATCGAAAGAGCAAAGCTCTTAACGCAATTGCATAGGGAGTCTCAGAAAGCTGTATTTCTGAATACTCGCGGTAATCGAATCACCTCGAGGAGCACCGCCCGCATTATCAAGGAACATCTAAGACGTTGTTCGGAGAAGACCGGTTTATCGACACACAGCCTACGGCATTCTTTCGCCACACACCTTTTGACAGCCGGGGCAAATTTGCGAGCGGTTCAGCAGATGCTCGGACATTCCTCTTTAAAGACAACTCAGAAATATAGTCATATAACGACCGGCAGATTGATCTCGGTCTATAGACGTGCTCACCCCCGGGCACATTGAACACTTTGATGGGAGGTTTAATGATTGGGACAACAGTATTAGGAATTGTCAGCAAACGGGGAGTGGCGCTTGGTTCTGATGGTCAGATATCTTTAGAGAGTACCATAATGAAGGCAAAGGCTGTGAAAATTCGCAAGCTTTATAATGACACAGTGCTGGCGGGTTTTGCCGGTGCCACTGCCGATGCTTTAACGTTGTTTGAAAAATTTGAAACGAAACTCTCGGAGTATTCAGGCCACCTTGAACGTGCTGCCATAGAACTCACCAAAGATTGGCGCACCGACAAATACCTCAGACGGCTGGAGGCTCTGCTTATAGTGATGGATAAAAAACATGGATTGGTGATTAGCGGTAATGGTGACGTTATCGAACCTGATGATGGTATCCTATCAATAGGTTCGGGAGGGGCTTATGCGTTAGCTGCCGCCCGGGCAATGCTTCACAGTTCGAAGCTACCGATTAAGAATATAGTTGAAAAATCGTTGCTTATCGCCGCTTCGATTTGTATCTATACTAATGATAACATCGTAGTGGAAACACTTTAACAGAGGATGGACTTAGTTGGAAAAGGAACTTACACCCAGAGAAATTGTCGCTGAACTTGATAAATATATTATTGGTCAGGACAAAGCTAAGAAGATGGTTGCCATTGCTATACGTAATCGCTGGCGACGACAAAGGGTTTCTGGGCCGCTCAAAGATGAAATAATGCCTAATAATATTATCATGATTGGCCCGACCGGTGTTGGTAAAACCGAGATAGCCCGACGATTGGCTAACCTGACACGTGCTCCATTTATTAAAGTGGAAGCCTCGAAATATACAGAGATTGGCTATGTTGGACGGGATGTGGAATCGATGGTGAGGGAATTAACCGATTTAGCTGTCAATATGGTTAAAAAAGAAAAACAGGCACAAGTAGAAAAAAAGGCCTCGATTCTGGCCGAGGAAAGGCTTTTGGATATTCTTCTCCCCTCAAGTGCAAAAAAGCAGAAGCAGGGTGTTAGCATCTCTGAGGAGCAGGCCAGGAAGAGTCAAGTTACCAGGGAAAAGTTAAAAAAGCAGTTAGATGAGGGTAAACTTGACAAACGCAACATCGAGCTTGATGTACCCAACGAGAGGTTTCCTGTGGTTGAGGTCTTTTCGCCGATGGGTATTGAGGAGATAGGATTCAATATCCAGGAGATGTTTTCCGGAATGATGCCAAAAAAGACCCGCAAACGGCGGGTGACGGTTTCAGAGGCTTACCGTATCTTGACCCAGGAGGAAACGGTCAGACTGATAGATTTCGATGAGGTGGTATCTGAGTCTATAAACCGGGTGGAGAATTCAGGCATTATTTTCATAGATGAGCTAGACAAGATTGCCGGCGAGAGATCGAAAACAGGACCTGATGTTTCTCGCGAGGGTGTTCAGCGTGATATACTTCCCATTGTCGAGGGGACAAATGTAATGACCAAATACGGGATGGTTAAAACCGACCATGTTCTATTTATCGCCGCCGGCGCTTTTCATATATCCAAACCCTCCGATTTGATACCCGAGCTCCAGGGAAGGTTTCCCATACGGGTGGAGCTTGATACTCTTACCGAAAAAGATTTCGTGCGCATACTCACCGAGCCGGAGAATGCCCTCATCAAACAATACAAAGAGCTTCTAGCAACCGAGGGGATAGAGATAGCTTTCGAGAAAAAAGGTATCCAGGAGATTGCAAGAATCGCTGCCGAGGTCAACTCCCGCACCGAGAATATCGGTGCCAGGCGACTTCATACCGTGATGACAACGCTTTTAGAAGACCTCATGTACAAAGCTCCTGAGGTTAAAGTAAAAAAATTGAGGGTTACAAGAAAACTCGTAGCGGATACTCTGAAACATATCGTGGAGGATAAGGATTTAAGCAGGTATATTTTGTAGGCTGGACAAAACAATGTTCTGTCCAAGCTTTTCCCACCCGATGGGTGGGTACTTATATAACTGTATGTAACACTGGCATCTTTGCCAGTGGTTCTTGGGCAGGATGCCCAAGCTACATAAATTTTTGGATGGTGTACCGGTGTCTTTTAAGATGTATGATGATAAATTTATATTTCATCACGAAGAACGAAGTGACAAGATAATCCCCTGATATAATAAAGAGTTGATATTGTTTCCACCATGAGTCGCAATGAAAAAAGTAACTCACCGATGGGTAGGTTACAATTTCTATTTCATTGTAGGGACAGAACACTGTTCTGTCCAAGCTTTTCCCACCCGATGGGTGGGTTATAATTTATTATTATCAAGTTTTTCATGGAAACCTCTAATATGGCCAATCCCAGTGCCCCGGTGGCAAATCAGGCGGCTCAAAAGCAACGCAGTTCTGGTTCCAAAAATATCTGAAGACATCTTGGTAATATTGGTTCCAATTAGAAAATAAACCATAGACAGGGTCACAAATGTAGTCATT
>NATP01000028.1 GCA_002085375.1 candidate division Zixibacteria bacterium 4484_95
TACAAATAATATTTTTGTAAATGTTAATTATCAAGGAGTTTTTCAATCTCATGATGGGGGACAAAGTTGGGAAAGCTTTAATCATGACCTTGATATAAATTATGGTACCGGTTGCCTTTCATTTGCATCGGATGATACATGCAAGATGTATCTTGGAACGACCATGAGATCAGTCTGGAGCATAACCCGAACGACAACCGGTATAACAGGTAATGATGTTAGAATCCCTGCAAGTGTGGAATTGACGAATTACCCTAACCCTTTCAATTCATCTACAAATATTTCTTTCAGTCTACCCAAAGCTTCAGAGATTGATATCGATATTTACGACCTCCTCGGTCGAAAAATAACAACCCTGCTGGATTCTTATGTGCCTGAAGGAAATCATACTGTTTTATGGCAACCTGAAAATATCAGTAGTGGTATTTATTTTTATAAAATTACCGCGGGTGATTTTTCCATATCGAAAAAAATGATTTTGTTGAAGTAAAAAACAATTTGGCCTTAACTAATAGGTCTTTATTAATATTCTGTTTATCGACAAAAAAGCAAACCAACATTTATTTTAGTTGGATTTTATATATTCCTGAAAGCTTTCGTCTTTGTAATGTTCTTCACCGATATATCTCAAAATAGTTTCAAACTTCTGGGGTGGAACATAACCGGGTTGGCAGGTTAAAACCGAACCGTCGGGCTTAAGAAAACATGAGGTCGGAAAGCCCCGGATACGAAATCGATTCACGAGTTGCCTGGTTGAGATCCTGCCATCTTTCGTATTGTAACTATCACCGGAACCGGCATTGACCTTAACCGGAATAAAATAATCGTTTACTATATCCATGACTTCTTCATTGGCGTAGGTATCCTGTTCCATTTTCTTACACCAGCCACATCCGTGACGCCAGAAATAAACCAGAACATATTTCCCATCCTCGGCAGCCTTATTAATACCGGTATCGTATTTAAGCCAATCAATAGTATTTGCCGATGTCACTTTTTTTCGTGGGTTGTTTTTATTGTCATTGCCTCCGCATGTAATAAATATAACCGCAAACAAAACCACTATAAGGAAAACCGCTTTTTTCATACTATCCTCTTTAACATATTAAAACCATCGCAACCACCAGGTTGTTTCATAATCTATTTATTTTATCTGATGAATTTCCTTTTTTTAGATTATTTACTGGTAGCTTTGTCGTTATCGTCAAATTGGTTAGGCCAGAGGTATTTGTACCATAAATAATCACCAATAACACCGCGCGTGTAATTTCTGCTCTGTTCATAATCTATGGCCTCAATAAATGTTTCGATATCCGTTCCCGCCTGTCTTTTCCATCTCCTGGCAGCAGTGGGTCCGGCGTTGTAAGCGGCGATAACAACCTCATCCCTACGCAGTCTAACATCCAGCCAGCGAATATATCGACATCCAAGTTTGATATTGTAGCCGGGGTCAAACAACATCTCCGGATCAATCTTCTTTACCTTCGCCATCTGCGAAGCTGTTGCTGGCATAAGTTGCATTAACCCGAGCGCCCCTGATTTGGATACAACCTTCGGTTCAAATCTACTCTCACGGCGAATGACAGCCAGAGCCAAGTATGGGTCGATGTCTTCAGCTAACCAGGAAAGCCTTCTTTCAAAAAGAATGGGGTAATTCAAGCGTAACCAGCCATCATGGCTAAATGAAAAGCCGGATTTTTGAAGGGCCATTTTAAAATCTTCAAGTATCTTAAAAAATGCCATATTCAGGGTCAGTTCCTCGCATTTTCTTAAAAGTAAGATATCGGTTTTAAGGCTGTGATGTCGATTATGGATATAAAGAACTTGTCTGTTAGCTTCTCTCTCCAACCCATAATAATACAGGCTATCAATATAAGCGACCTGTTTGTTTTCAATGTTACCCCTGTCGGTTCGTCCCGATAAAAACTTCTCAACCTGATTAAAAAATGCCTCAATAAATAAATCAAAATCAGAGGCTGTATCTTTTTCAACAAGACCTAATATCTTTCTGGCTTTAATATTGTAAAGGGTTGGGTTTTTCCTTTCGATCAATCGATTTAAACCCGTGGAGTCGACCAGACCGGTTTTAAAAGCCCAAAAATCAAAAAGGTCAGCGAATTCATCATCATTTTCATAACTTGAAAACGCTTTTATCGATTCCTGTCTATGACCATGCCTTGCATAAAGTTGACCTAAAAGGAAAAGAGCACGGGGGTAATATTTTGAATGGGGGTATATAGTGGTGAGTTTTTCAAAGATTTCAATCGACCTGTTGGGATCGCTTTTCTGATAAAAATCACCAGCAGTAAAAAGGGCTTTCGGAACTAATGGCGAATCCGGAAAATTACGTGCAAATACCAATAATTTTTCAACTGCTTTTACCCTCCAACCGCGCCGATAATCACAAACTGCCAATCCATAAATAGCCTCTGCCTTCAAATCTTCATCCTCCGAAATTGAGAGTTCCTTAAATATTCTTGAGGCGGTCGAATACTCTTTTTTACCAAAATAACACCAGGCTAAAATCATTTTTGCCAAATCATCAACAGCTGAATCCTTCAGCAGATTAATCAACTCATCGTAGTATCTGTTTTCCCTGAAGACATCAAGCAACAAAAAAGCATTCTTTTTATCAAGATGGGGATAGAGAGAGTCGGCAGAAAAAGCGATAACCTCCTTTTTCCCATCATATAAGTATTTTATCCTTAATGCCTTTTTAAACTGTCTAAGAGCTCCTTGATAATTTCCAGCTTTATAAGAAATCATTCCTTTTAGATAATAATAGGAAATTCTATCCCTTTTCTCAAGCAAGACAGGTTCGACACTTTCCAGATAATATATCATCGAATCTTGATAACCCCATTGAAAATTAAAACGTGAAAGTTCCAAACGGGCTTTGGCCGAAAATATCCCGACCGGTGAATCAACGAGATCTTGCCATATTTCATAAGTGTTGGCACCGAGGGCAGCCGAAGAAATTGCCTTTAGATAAATAGCCAACCAACCAGAAAAAGCGCTGTTTACGATATACGTTGATGCTATTTCTCCGGCCTTTATATATTCACCACATGAATAATATAACGATGCTGCCTGAAGATGTTTTTCATCAAGTTGTGATAGTAAACTGATGGTGAGCTTCCTATCACCAACCGCGAAAGCTGTTCTTGCTTTTACCAGTATCTCCTCATCATTTTTACCGGATAGCGAATCAATGATATATCTGAAATCACCCTTTTTATAAATATCGAACAATTGGGAAGCGCCAATCGGCTCTAAATTAATAACAAAGGATGATAAAAGTAAAAATGTTAAAAAAATTACAACATGGTTTAAAAAAAGTTTTTGGATGAGACAACATAAATGGAATCTTTGTTCGTTTATCGGCAATTTCCTGCTAATCAATTAACCACCTTTGTATATTCTTTCCTGGCTGACAATTTGATGTTGTCTCTGCCGAACTTCAAGGCGAGCTCCGATAATAACGCTGGTGACGCTTTCACTGTAAATCTCCTCGACCGGCTTACCAACTCTGCTCTGTCACCTTGAAAATGGAGAAACACTCCTGATTTTCCCGGGCTTCTATCTAAAAGCCGATCGACAGCCTTGATTTTATCATCATCAAGATACGCTTCCTTAATATATAAATGCAGGTCACATGGAATAGTTTTGTAAGCTGTTTCCAGCAGAGCAATGTCGTTGGCCTTTATCTTGGGCTTTTCACCTTCCCTGGTGCTTATTATCCCCGAAACAATAACATTGTTGCCGTTTTTAATTATCTTTCGTTTCTTTTCAAGGCAATCCGAGAACACGATGACCTCAGCGGTATCATCTAAATCCTCAACCTTAACTATGGCGAAAAGCTTATTGTTGCGGCTCGTATTTACTTTGAAACCCTGGATAACTCCTCCAATTACGACTCTCTTACCATCGTGTAGGTTTTCAAGTTCCTCAAGTTTAGTATCGGTAAAAGAGATATACTCGATATAACTATCCTCAAGAGGATGAGATGAAAGATAAAAGCCCAGCACCTCTTTTTCCATATTTCTCGTCTCGGTGTTGCTCCATGGTGGTACTTCTTTTAATTTAGGTTTCATCAATGCTGATGATTCTGTCTGGCCGAACAGCAGTGTTTGTCCCGAAAGCGCTTCTTTTTGTGCTTTTAGGCCATAGTTTAAAATTGTTTCGACGTTCTCATAAAGAGTCGATCGCTCTTTGTGAAGGCTGTCAAAAGTTCCGCTAGCGATAAGACTTTCAAGAGCCTTTTTACTTACAAGGTGATGGTCGATGCGACTGCAGAAATCAAAAATGTCAGTGAATTTACCTCCTTCCTTACGTGTCTCAACTATCGATTCAACAGCCGATTGGCCAACGTTCTTCACCGCGGCCAAACCAAATAATATCTTGCCATCTGAAACGGAGAAATGAGCATATCCATCATTGATGTCCGGCGGTAGAAGTTCAATATTTAAATCCTTGCACTCTTTTTTAAAGGTATTAACTCTGCTGGTGTTACCCATTTCCGAGGTCAGAGATGCCGCTAAAAATTCCTGTGGATAATAGGTTTTAAGGTAAGCTGTCTGGTAAGCTATAACAGCATAACCGGTAGAATGAGCCTTAACAAAACCATAACGACCAAAGGTTTCAATCTGGTCGAAAATTTTCTCGGCAATATTCTTATTAACCTTTTTCTTGAACGCACCTTCGATAAATTCACTTTTTTGCTCAGCCATTACCTCAGCCTGCTTTTTGCCCATAGCCTTGCGGAGAATATCAGCTTTGCCAAGATCATAACCCGCCATCTCCTGAGCAATTTTTAAAACCTGCTCTTGAAATACTATTACACCGTAAGTGTCTTTAAGGATAGGTTCTAAGAGAGGATGTTCGTATTTGATTTCTCTTTTCCCTTTTTTACACTCGATATATATATCGATCATACCTGAATCCAGTGGTCCGGGGCGATAAAGGGCATTCATGGCAATTAAGTCCTCAATGCAGTTTGGACCGAGTTTGCGAAGGTAATCACGCATACCTCCTGATTCAAACTGGAAAACGCCAACGGTTTTACCCTCGGCAAAAAGTCTGTAAACCTCCGGGTCATCAAGAGGGATTTCGTTCAGCTTAATTTGCACTCCACGTGTTCGAGCTACTTCGGTCAACGTATCATCGATAACGGTCAGTGTCCGCAAACCGAGGAAATCCATTTTTAGAAGGCCTATATCCTCGATGCATTTCATGTTATACTGGGTTGTAATTTCATCCTTGTTAGTTTTATACAAAGGAAGATAATTCGTTAAAGGTGATGGCGCTATTACTACCCCCGCGGCATGTTTAGAGGCATGCCTTGCCAGACCCTCAAGAACCTTTGAATATTCAATCACCTTAGCTATCTCTTCATCTTCTTTTATCTTCTGTTTCAGGTCAGATGATAAGCTGATGGCACGCTCCAGGGTTACGCCGACCTCTTCAGGAATCATTTTGGCCACCTTGTCCATCTCGCTATATGGAATCGATAAAACCCGCCCAACATCTCTGACGACCGCCCGAGCAGCCATACTTCCAAATGTAATAATCTGGGCTACGTTCTGCTGACCATACTTTTTGGTTACATATTCTATCACTTTGTCACGGCCACGGTCGGAGAAATCTATATCGATATCAGGCATCGAGATCCTCTCGGGGTTCAAAAAGCGCTCAAATAAAAGGCCATAATTGATGGGATCGATATCGGTTATCCCCAGACAATAAGAAACAAGTGAACCAGCTGCTGAACCTCTTCCCGGCCCTACCGGAATACCGTTATTTTTGGCAAAATCGATAAAATCCTTCACAATCAGAAAATAACCTGAATATCCCATCTGCCTGATTATCTTAAGTTCGTAATCAAGTCTCTGTTTAAGCTCTGAAGTCACCTTGTCGTAACGCTGTTTCAGGCCTTTATTGGCGAGATAGTCAAGATAACTATCATCAGAATCATACCCTTCGGGCAATTGGAATTCCGGTACAAGTTTTTTGCCCATTTCAATCTCAAGATTGCATCTTTCGGCAACCTTCAAGGTGTTTTCGATAGCTTCGGGAGTATCGGCAAACAATTCCTTCATCTGTTCAGGTGATTTCAAATACAGTTGGTCAGTGTTGTAGTGTAATCTGTCGGTTTCGGAGACAATTTTGCCTGTCTGGATACACAACAAGGCATCGTGAGCCGCATAATGTTCGCGTTTGAGATAATGGCAATCGTTTGTAGCGACAAGTCCAAGATTGAATTTATCGGCAAACCTCTTTAAAGATACCCGGACCGAGGCCTCCTCCGGGATACCGTGATCCTGTATTTCAAGGAAAAAATCCTGCGTATCAAAAATATCAAGATAACTTCTTATAACTTGTTCAACTAGCTTATCATCACCAACAGATTTCGCTACTTCCCCTTTCAAACAAGCGCTCAAGGCGATTAATCCCTCAGAATGTTCCGCCAAGACCTTTTTATCGATACGCGGCTTGTGATAAAAACCCTCTAAAAAACCTATCGTAGAAAGTCTTATTAAATTTTTATATCCTGTATTGTTTTTCGCCAGCAGTACCAGATGATAACCGGTATCCGGTACACCAGGGATAGACCTTTTCTCTTTGAGGTTGTGTGGAACGATATACGTTTCAATACCCAGTATCGGTTTGATGCGGTGCTTTTTTGCCAGTGTATAAAACTCTATTGCCCCAAACAGGTTGCCATGGTCGGTAATGGCCAAGGCATTCATACCCATATCCGAAGCCATCTTGAGCATATCAGGGATTTTAATGGCTCCATCGAGGAGCGAATACATAGTGTGGTTATGAAGATGTACGAAATCTGAACCGGCCACTTTAACTTTTCCCCTTCAAAAAATTTATTACCTCACTTCGACAGTCAAGACATAGTTTTTGCTCGAGCTTGAAATAAACCTGCTCTTCCAATTCCTTTTCGGTTAAACCCGATTGTTCAATCTCTTTTGCTATGTTTTGCCAGCTTTTCTTGGTGGCGCTGGCATCAAGGTAACCATCAAAATCGGATACGATGTGGCATTCTAAGCGGTAATTGTTGCCACCTTTTTTAAGTCGTTTGCCACAACGTTCACACCGAGCCTTATTTTTATTGTTCATAGATTATTAAATCCCTAAACCTCCAGCAAGGTTTATTTATATTTTTCCATCAACTTGAAAAGTATCATACCAACAACGAATCCGCCTATATGTGCAAAGTAAGCTACCCCACCCTCTGCAACCCCCAGTGTGGGAATCCCCAGCAACATTTGAAATATAAACCAAAAACCAAGAAAAACAACCGCTGGAATTCTGATAATACGTATAAAAAAGAAAATGATTATTAATGTCTGCACCCTGGCGTATGGAAACCTTAAAAAATAAGCCCCCATTACTCCGGCTATCGCTCCCGATGCACCGATGATTGGAACCTCGGCCCCGGGAAATGTAGCGATCTGAATAACAGCAGAAATAGCTCCACATGCTAAATAAAACAGAACAAATCTCAAGTGACCAAGCTTGTCCTCGATATTGTCGCCAAAAATCCATAAAAAAAGCATGTTACTTCCTAAATGCAAAAACCCACCATGTAAAAACTGGGAGGTTAAGAGGGTTAACGGCGGAAAAATTGTTGAGTTAGGATGTAGCTGATGTAGGGAAGTAATAGCCTTAGGCACAACCGCATATTTCCAGATGAAGAGGCTATTGGCATGTCCGAGGGAAAGCTGGTAGAAATACACCGCCACGTTGATAACAATCAGAACGACTGTGACAAAGGGAAACCGCCTCGAGGGGATATCGTCTTTTAAAGGTAACATTTAATATTTCCCAAGAACCGTAAACCTTGAGATAGCAGTTGCCTTATTCCCCTGGTTATCAGTGGCTCTTACCCTGAGGATATGTCGTCCTGGTTTTAATGGATACATAACTTTGTAGAAAAAAATCTCATTATCGATATCATAATAGGCGGGTACCCAGATACCATCAATCGTCATCTCAAATTGTGTTTCATTTTTAAATCCCGAAAGATCGTCTGTGATAACACATGATAGCCTGGGTTTTCTATTTTTAATAATTGAGCCATTTTTGGGTTTTAACTTAGAGATTACAGGAGGAGTCCTGTCTATCAATATCCCGAACTTACCACCACCACGGGTTTGTCCCGATATATGATTTTGGTTCCTATTTCCAATAAAATACCATTTGCTTTTTTGGGAGGAGTAATAATAAAGAGAAAAGCAGGCTGTATTGAGATCCAGCTTTTCAGGCAAAATCGTTATTTCAACCTCATCATTAAAAAGCAAATCTTCAGGAATTATATCAAAGGTATAACCATCACCATTATCTGGCTTCAGCTCGGTTATAGCGATAAGCGTGGGCCCGAAAAGGTCTTTCTCCGAAAAATCAATCATAACCGTTGAATCGGGCGAATAGGCAGAACCACTTTTACTATAAATGAAATAATCATTACCAATCTGGTTTTCACCGAGCTTCAATTCCAATATACCGTTTTCTACGGGCACGGGTATCAAAGCCTTATAGAAACCATTGCCGAGCGGAAAAATATCCTTGTTTTGATATGTTACCCTCTGGTCGTTAATTAACAAGTCCTCTTCGATAGGAAAACATAACTCAAAGTAATCAACATATGGCGTGACAGAAGGTGATTTCAAACCAGGTTTGAACACCATCCAGGGAGAAAGATATTCACCTTTAATTCTAATACGATAATCATAGTCGTTATCCGACATAGGAAATGTCAGCGTTCTCTCAAACAGGTCAAAATCGGAATAGATATATTGGTACGGTAGATGTGGGGCCTGTCTTCTCTGGATTTGCGGTTCGAGACTTACAGGAAATGCACCCATATATAATCTAAGGCTATCGTTACTTATGCAGATATCACGAACAACTGGTATTTCAAAATCAGCTTTTTTTATATAAAGGTTTACGTGGCACTCATTACCGTTTACATCGGATAAACTTATCTTTAGACTATGTGGACCCGGTTCAAGACTGTCTGAATCGATGATACCGGCAGGATAGTTGTATTGGTTATAGAACCATTGTTTGTCATGCGGTTGAATATAAAGCCTGTAGAAGATATTTTTATCTTTGTCTAAAGCGATTCCGTTTTGTTTCTCCACGAGTTTTTTCAACTCGAGGTCACAAACGTAATCGATCTGTTTACCTATAGAGTAATCCAGACGGTCATGTTCGAACGAAAAAATTTCATCACCGTCAAGGGACATCCGACCGCTGTTGATACTATAGTTATAACCATTATTTGGATCATAAGCTGAAACGGCAAATAGAGACTGGCCATAAACTGCCACCGTATCTTTTACGAACAGCTCAGGATTTTGGCCATCAAGGCGGAGAAACTCTATATCGTGATAGTTCCCCGAACCGTATTTATGATAACGTTTCACAACCAGGTATTCGACAATCGGAGGATGATTATCTGTAAAACGGTAATAATGTTTTAAGGGGTTCAATGGAAAATTGTACCGGTCCCTTATTTCAAAATGGAGATGAGGAGCACCAGAGCCGGTTTGGCCCGTTAAAGCTATATAATCGCCCTTTTTAACCACAAATTCGTTGGCTGTAAGAAATATATCCTGGTAATAATTTTTCTTATTCATCTGCCGTTGCCTTATGACCTTTTCAATGGATGGACTGAATTTCGTGAGATGCCCATAGACAGCGATACAGCCATCGCTCAGCTTCAAATACAAAGCTTTTCCGTATCCCCAAAACGAGGTCCTGATTCGATAAATATAACCGTCAGTCACGGCATAAACCTTATAACCTGTTTTACCTCTTGTGGTTATGTCAATACCCGCATGCCAGTGGCCATCTCGATAATCGCCGAATTGAGAGGAAAGCTTTGATTCTATATTAAGCGGCCAGAGGTAATTTTGACCATGTGCCTCTGGTATGGAGAAGATAAAAAGGCAAAACAAAAAAAGCGTTATTTCGGATAATTTGAGCACATTAAAATAATAAACCATATTTGAATGTATGGTCAAGGCCGTAATTTTTAATTGATATAGATGAAACTTTTCTTATATTTAATATAATATAAATATATTTGGGATGTTTTTTGTCGATTACTATATCGGCGTCAATTAATAAACAAGGAGTTAATCTCTTATGATGCACACCATAAGAAATGCAGCCAAGCCGGTTTATGTAGTTGTAATTGCGGCTTTTGTAGGAACGATAATTTTTGCCTGGGGTATGGATATTACCAGCAAAGGCAAACGACCACCCAATGCTGTAGGAAAAATAAACGGGCGGGAAATCTCACTTGATATGTTCTATAATTCATATGAATCAAGATACAATGATTTTTTAAAAGATAACCCTGACCCATCGGATGAAGATTACAAGCGTTTACGTGATGAGACATGGAACTCGATCGTAAGCCAGACACTTTTGGCTCAACAGATAAGAGAAAATAATATTACCATGACTGATGAAGAGCTGGCTGAATATGTCAAGTACGTTCCCCCTAGGGAGTTATATGAGTATGAAGATTTACAGACAGATGGCAAATTCGACCAGATAAAATATCAGAATTTCCTTCAAAACCTGGCCTCATCTCCAGACCCGCGAGCCGAACAACAACTGTTCTGGATAGAGCAATCAGTAAAATCACAGATACTCGTATCCAAACTTCAGGAGTTGATATTAAATACCGCCGTTGTCTCAAAACAGGATATCTATGAGCAGTATCGCGACCAAAACGAAAAGGTTAAAGTAAAGTATATCTTCATATCGGAATCAAATGTGGATACGTCGGATATCAACATAACCGATGATGAGTTGTTAGCCCGATACGAACAGGACAAAGAAAGCAAATATAAAACCGATGAGACGGCAACTCTTCGTTATGTATCAATCGACAAAAAGCCCTCCCAGGCCGATATGGATTCTGTCAAGCAAGAAATTTACACTCTCTATGAGAAGATAAAAAAGGGTGAGGATTTTGCAAAGCTGGCTGAAAAGTATTCCCAGGATGCATCCGGTAAAGATGGCGGCGACCTTGGCTGGTTTGGCAAGGGTAGGATGGTCAAGCCGTTCGAGGAAGCTGTTTTTGCTCTCAAAAAAATCGGCGATGTTTCAGAACCTGTTAAAACCCAATTTGGTTGGCATATCATTAAACTCACCGGCAAAAGGACAAATAAAAACAAAAAAGGCGAAAATGAACCAGAAGTAAAAGCCAGCCACATCCTTTTAAAAACTGAGCTATCAGCCAAAACCCTCGCTAAATTAAAAGAGAAAGCTGAAAAATTAAGAGAACAGGCTATTGCTGATGGTTTCGACACGATGGCCGAAGCAAACAAACTTGATGTTAAAGAGACACGCCCCTTTTCACCAGGTGGTTTCATCCCCGGTATAGGCCCTAATCAGGAATTAAATGAATTCGCCTTTAAAGCCAAAAAAGGCTCCATAAGTAATGTCATCGATAATCGAAAATCATTAATATTTGCCACACCAGGCACCAGAAAACCCGCTGGATATGTATCATTCGAGGAAATTAAAGACCAGATTTACAGCAATATTCATAGAGAAAAAGTAGTCGAAAAAACCTACGTAAAAGGTGAAGAATTCTATCAGCTTATGACCTCCAAGAATCTAACGTTTGAACAGATGGCTAAAAAGGCTGGCTTACCCGTATTAGAAACGAAAAAATATTTTACCAGGAATGAATTTGTTGAGAATGTTGGCCGTGACCCTGCCTTTATTGGGGCTGCCTTTAACCTTTCCAAACAGAATAGGTTCTCCAAGCCTGTTAAGGCTCGCTCGGGCTGTTATCTCATGGAGCTTATCGACAAACAAGAAATAGACGAACAAAAATATTCTGCCATTGCTGATTCTCTTTACAACGATGCACGTAAAAAAAGTCGTCAAGAGGCCTGGAGCCAATGGTACAAAAACATATACAAAAACTCAGAAATAGAGGATTTCAGGGAGGATGTTTTCGGAAGTTAAAATTTGCCTTCGAAAAATCTGGGCTTTTTTCATTATCCTCTGCATTTTCTTGAGCCTTTCCTGTAGTGAGAAACCAAAAATCTCAGATAAGGAAAAAGAGGCTTTTATAAATACCTATGTTGAACTTTCGCTGGCATACAATAAATACAGCAAGTTTCCCAAACAATACCACCAAGCTGTCGACCAGATATATGCTAAAAACGGCACAGGTAAAGAATTTTTAAATAACTTCATGGGGAAAATATCCTCGTATCCGGATACCCAATATGAGATATTTCAGATTATCGCCAAACGACTTGAAGGATACGAAAATCTGCCAGCCGATTCCTTATCCCGGTTTTTAAAGAATATGCTAAACCAGCCTTAGTATCTTATCGGGAAGCGTAGTTCCGGAAATACAAAAAGACAACATTACAAGTGGAGTTAATTTTACAAGCTTGTTACCGTAACTTGCGTAGTGCATGACAATATGACATTTATAGAATTGGGCTTAACCAATTCCGGTAGGGGTGTATTGCAATACACCCCTACACATTAATAAATAATCTTCCATTTATTTCAACAATACTATCTTTACGTTTTTTTTACTGTTTACCAAGCCCCGCCTGGTAATCACAAAATACACTGCCAAGGGAAAAATAAACTTTACCCCAGCTTGCTTCTTTTAGCTAAATACCCGAAAAGCGCCTTATCGAATGGCACAGATGTATCCAGTAAATGATAATCTATAAGTGCGTCACGGCAGGCACGGGAGAATTTTTCGATGAAGTCGTCCAGGCGCTCGATATATTCCTTTCGTATCTGGTAGGGGTTAGTCAGAAGCATCTGGCCGGTCTCCATGTCCCTGAAACGTGCCTCAGCCCGGTAACCGAAATTTCGCTCAAAAGGATCTAATACCTGGAAAACTATGACCTCATGTTTGCGATGCCGGAAGTGTTTCAGGCCCGCTAACATCCTATCCGGATCATCGAAAAGGTCAGATATTACCACAATAAGTCCCCGGCGCTTGATACGCTCGGCCAGCTCATGAAATGCTATTGCCGCATCGGTTTTTGACGAGGGCTGGGTTTTTTCGAGTTGTTTTAGGATATTATTGATATGCGAACGAGCACCCCGCGGGGGAATATATGCACGTATTTGCTGGTCATATATCAGCAGGCCGGGGGCGTCCTGCTGGCGAAGCATCAGATACGACAGGGCCGCTGCAAAATAAGAGCCATACTCAAATTTGCTTACACCGTTGGATTTGTAACCCATAGAGGCTGATGCATCAAGAAGAATATATCCTCTGAGGTTAGTTTCCTCCTCGAATTGTTTGATATAAAAGCGGTCGGACTTGCCATATACTTTCCAGTCGATGTGTTTGACATCATCGCCTGGCATATACTGGCGATGTTCAGCGAACTCAACTGAAAAACCGTGGTAGGGGCTCCTATGAAGGCCAACTATAAACCCCTCAACTACCAGCCGTGCTTTCAGCTCCATACCAGCCAGCTTGCTAACCACTTTCGGGTCTAAATATCTGCGGTAATCTTCGGGCATATCTTTATTATACTAATAATCCAAGCTAAATGTTATAATAAAATACTTATTAAAATAATATTATCTTACCAGGAGATTATACAAATTTTTTGAGTTTTATCGATAACCCCATGGTTTAAAAGCAGAGATTTTTAGTTATATTTAAAGATTATCTAACGCTGAAATAGACAAGAGGACGTATCAAGAAGGCATCCCAGTAAGCATCACCATCCGAATTTATCTCCAGAGAAACATATTCAAGTTTACGATTGTCGCCGCGGGTGGGTACCATCTTCTTGTAAAATGAACCATTTGAGGAATGGTTCACTTTTTGCCAGTCAATCAAAATTGAGATACCTCCCGTTGAGGTTTCACCAACAACCCTGAATTTAACCGAACCCGGGGGAACACCTTCGGGGAAACGGGGAAAACAATAAAAAACAACCAATGAATCGATATCTACATTTCCGGGAAGTTCAAGGGGTATGGCAATATATATTTCTCTTCCATTGGCTGGAGTATCCTCAGGACCATGCGTGTAAATCCATAACTTTTTGTCATATATACACCTTCTTGCGGCTGTCTCATAGTATTTCGGCTGTGGGCCGGAGAAATACCCTTCATACATTCTACCACCCTTGAATTTCAGCTTGGATGTTTTGACATTTTTTAACTCCCAGACGAGACCATCCGACGATTCCACCTCAAATTTAGGGAAAAACTCTTTTGAGGCTAAAAGTAAAACTTTCTCGCCGTTTTGCAAAACGGGATCAACAAAAGGTTCTTCGGGTTTAGGCTTGGGTTTGGGTTTGGGTTTAGGTTTGGGTTTAGGTTTGGGTTTTTCCTCAGGTGGTGGTGGAGGAGGTGGCGGTGTTTTTTCCAAAACAATTGATGTAACAAATACTTCACCTGGCTCAACAAGACCAATATTCACGAGAGTTGAATCATCTCCATACTTAACTAGAATCGAATATTGACCGGGATCAATTCCATCTAAAACAAAAGCCCCCTTTGTATCAGTCAGTGTCTTATACCTCTGTGGGACAGAAAAAACCGCCGCTCCCGCCAGCAGAGCACCCTCATCATCAGTTACTGTACCCTTGATTGTAGCCGGTTTCTTTGCACAATTAATCATTACAACCGTAATTAGTAAAACCGATAACGGCCAAATCTTATGATTTTTTCTAATCTTACAATTAATCATTCTTCTCAAATTTTATATCGGCTGTTAAACTTTTGAAATTAATGGGTTGAAGGTGTTTTTGCAGGGGCATTGTTTGTCTCTGCCTTAACCCCTGATTTTCTATTGACAAAATATTTTTCTTAAAATAGCTTGTTTACGTTATGGCCCTTACTTATGACGATATTGACAAGATCGCCCGCTTGGCAAGGTTAAAACATACTCCAGAGGAAAAGCGCAAATTGCTCTCTGACCTCAATAAGATTTTAGAATACATGGAGATTATCGACGAAATCGATATCGAAGGGATTGATGAGATGTCACATATCACTCATCAGCAAACGCCCTTTAGGGATGACGTTGTCAAAACAGGACTTTCGCAAAAGGATGCCCTCTCAAACGCCCCCAAAACACAAGATGGACTATTTGTTGTTCCAAAAATAATCGAAAATCAAGATTCCACCGAATAACCGGCTAAATATACTTCGTTTTACCTTATTTATCTAAATATACAATAATATCTACCGAAAAATTAAATATAACGATAACAACAGGAGGCGATTATGAAAAGAATTATGGTTTTTCCTCTCGTTTTGATATTGGCAATTCAACAGAACCACAGACTAAAAACCCCGGAGACCCTGATGACCCGATCGCCATTGAGACACAGGCAAAGACCGATGAATATATTGACTGTGTCCTCGAATCGTTCAACAACGGCATCGGCTGGCTTGATTATGATGGCTCAGGATATCTGGCTAAACCTGCTGATACCTTGTTCCTGATAATGTATGATGATTACTGGTATGAGTTCTATCTGGATTTCGCTCTTGACAGTTCCTCGATGGTTATGGTTGATAGTTTC
This sequence comes from candidate division Zixibacteria bacterium 4484_95, assembly GCA_002085375.1. GTDB lineage: Bacteria > Zixibacteria > MSB-5A5 > UBA10806 > 4484-95 > 4484-95. The sequence goes on from NATP01000028.1 coordinate 15,579, forward strand.
CGTTTCGAGCAGGGAGATGCATATCAGGAGTTACCGGATTCGAACACGACCGCATTTGAATACCGAACCAGGCTCGATGGAGAATATAACAATGCCGACACATCAATGTCTGTAACTTACCATGACGCATACCGTTTCACAGGCATAAACACCGATGAGATTACAGTCAATGGCACATCCATAGCCGAACAAGAAGGAAATATCAGTCAAGTAGAGGTAAGTTTTGGCTTTTCCTGTGAGCTTTCTGATATCGTATTTTTGACCCAGGATATTAACTATGAGGGAGATAACTACCCGGTATCGGGAACTGCCGTAGTAGAGGTTGAGATCTATACCAGTGACCAGATAGATGACATACCAGCCATGAACATAAGTTGGACATTGACTGTGACATTCAACGAGAATGGTTATCATGCCAGATTAGAATCGGATGAAAATTACTGGGAATGGGATGAGACCTGGGGACCGGTATAATGTAAAAAATCGTTTTATTTAATAAACTACCGGAAAGTGACTTTCATTGAATGATTTATTTAATTTGAGAGCATTAAATGTGATATTATAAGCCCGGCAATCCCAAGCCGGGTATTTTTTTGCAACAATTTTCTCTCGACCTTTCTTTTTTCCTGTTATTGTTGACATAAGACAGACAAATATATATCCTTTTCCCATTATGAAACCGAAAGGCCCCAAGATAATCCATGATAGCCAGATTAATTTAAATGTTTTAAGGGGTCTCAAGATAGCCATAATTGGATACGGTTCACAGGGGTGTGCCCAAGCCTTGAATCTACGCGATAGCGGTTTTTCTCCTGTAATCGGGCTTAAAATAAAAAGCAGTTCCAGAAGGCAGGCTCGCAAAGATAATTTTAATGTTACAACACCAGCCAAAGCGGTGACAGACGCCGAAGTTATTTCAGTCATGATTCCAGACCACCTGCATCGGGAGCTTTTTGAAAATGAGCTTGGTAGAGTTATCAAAAAGGGCCAGACTTATATTTTCGCTCATGCTTTATCTGTACATTTTAATTTGGTAAAGCAATCCAGGGGCATCGATTTTGCCCTGGTTGCTCCACATGGACCAGGTCAAATGCTTCGAGAGAGGTTTATCTCTGGTAAAGGTATTCCCGCCTTTATTGCAAAAACTGATATGTCCTCGAGAAAAGCTTTGAAGATAGCGGGGGCCTACGCTAAAGCTATTGGATGTTCCCGCGCTGGACTTTTAGTCACCAGTTTTGCCAGGGAGGCTATAGGGGATATATTCGGTGAGCAAGCGGTGCTATGCGGTGGCCTTGCTGCTTTATTGAAATCGGGCTTTGATACCCTGGTCAGGGATGGTTTTCCGCCACAAGATGCCTACGTTGAATGTGTTTACCAACTTGACATGATAGTTGACTTAATTAAGAAATATGGCATCGGCGGGATGTATAAACGAATCAGCACTACTGCCGAATATGGAAGCTATCAGGCTGAAGATAAAATCATCAATGCCGACTCGAAAAAGGCTATGCAAGCCATGTTGAAAAGAATAAAAAGCGGAAAATTCACTGCCGAGTTGATGGATGAATATCATGGTTCTTTCAAGAAACTATTTCGATACCGGAATAAAAAACGGTTATCTACTTTAGATGAGATGGCACGTTATTTTAATAAAACATTTAACACTTAAACCCGCATAAAATCATCATCTGGTTGTGCATTCATATTTTCATCAAGTCCGATCTGGACGCAATCTTGTGACTTAGAATAGAAACTTTCGTAATTTTTTACCTTTTTAAAACATTTTTCACAAAGGGGAAGGATCGAGACCCGTTTACCGATTTTACCACAATTTGAGCATTTTATTATTTTCGATGGCATGTCCGATTTTACCTATAAGACGACATTTTTATACGCAAACTATCATTCATAGCTGCAACGTTGAATGCCGCACCGCATTTTGGGCATACGTAATCGCCCCATTTTCTTATAAGTCTTTCCTGGCAGAAAGGACAACGTTTCTTTGTTCCTTTATTTTTCATAGCCCGTTACCCCACTGAAAATTTATTAGAAAACAATACTATACTTGCCATCAATGCCGTAAGGGGCAATATGCCCCAAAACGAGAGGCCGGCGAAAAAAGAGATAACGCCAGCCAGCGACACCCCAAGTACCAAAACCGCTAATGACCATTTGACCAGTGGTTTTATCACTAATATCGTTAAAACAACAACTACCGCCAAAGCTATCAGATTGCCATGGTCGGACAAAGTAGAACCGATATAAGGAACTTTAGCCATCAAAGAATTTATAAGATCTTCGATGTTTTTAAACTGTTTTATGATTTCATCTAAAAAATACTTGAACCGTTCCATCGCTATTAACTCTCATCAATCGGTTCAATTGTAAGCGAAGATTCACCAACTCTCTTTAAGCCGGTCATTCTCTCAGTTAGGAAATTCTTTGAGGTGATCCACTTGTGAGACATCTCCAGCACTTCCTGCTGGCTCACATCCTCAACCCAGTCAATTATCATGTTACTTATCTTGATGCCGTTTACTAAAAGGTCATCCATTGATAACGTGAATCTCATTTTCATTGTTTCCCCTCTTGTTAAAGTTTCATAGAAGGGAAAAATCAAAGGTTGTGCCTTTGGGGAATTTAAAATTAGCGGTGTTTCATGTAATTGATTAACTATAAAACTATCAAAATATTACATGTTTCAAGCAGTTAATAATCCAAGCTCACTGAATACGATTGGATCATTGCAAATGACAATTTTTATAGGTAGATTCCAATACAAATAGGTGCAATCCCTTTATTTATCAGGGATTGGACATATAATTATACCGATGGCTTGCTTGAAAATCTATAAGTTAATCCGGATTTTTGCCTGGGTATCCATGTTAGATGTATCTGTTTCCCAACCTTCTCGGTCTGGATTTCGTTTCCCATTTCAAGTCAGGTAACCTGTAAGGTTTAGGAATTTGTTTTTCTTTTTTGGCTTCTGGAATTTCTGGAACAAAAACCTTGGTTTTTTTCACACCGGCTATAGCAAACGATTTTTCTGCCTGATCGATAATTTCCTGGTCAAGCCCTTGATTGGCGATAAATTCAGTATATTCCTTTCGGCCTTCAACCAGGTCCTTGATATAAAGGTGAATTTGCTCTTTAGAATACCATTTTTCAGGATTATATTCATCCAAACTGGTATCAATACAGGATTTTATCTCGAGGGTTCCCAGACGGCCTTCGGCGTATTTGTTTGTTCCGCGCAGATCGCCACGCTGTATGGCAGCCATTACATCAATAGGTACGCGGGTGGCTTTCCTGACCATCCTTTTAACTTTCTTCCCGTTTATTTCGCTGGTTTCTATTATCTCACCGACACCACCGGTGTTGTACTGATAGAAATGCACTTTCCCCGGGTATTTTTCCACCAGCTCCATGATGATGTTATAAAACCGGTTTACTTTCACAGCCTGTGAGCCGACTATAAATGGATCGGTACCAACGATGCGGACAGATTCCCCTGCCCTGGCTGGTTGCGAGGCCATGCTGTGAGTGGATTCACCCCACAAATATGCCAATACTCCCTGCTCAGGTGTCAGCTTCTGGCTAAAAGGCATGATTGTATTTCTTCTGGTGATAAAAGCAAAAATGAGACCATCGAGTTCCGAGAGTGATGGAAGGTTTACGCTGGATGAGTCGATTCTAACCAGCTTTCGCCCACGTTTTACCCGAAGTTTATCCTTGCGTATGACCGCCCTGCCATTGGCACAAAGCCTTTCATCGAGAAAATCGGGATTACCATAGGCGTCAATCATTACATTCTCGTAAAGAGCGGTTTTATCAACAAGCGCCCAATACATTGCCTCCTGAAGGTTTTTGTCAACATCGGTCTTAACAAAGAAATTTGCCTCCGAGCCGTAAGCTGAACCATCTTTGTGTAAAAAGACTATATCATCCTGTGATACCTCGGTTTTCTCTCCCCTTTTAATATCAAGCCCCAACTGATGACATGACCAGGTCGATTTGCCAGTAGCAGTGAGGCCAAACATAAATACACCATATCTTTTAAGGCGGTTATCTTTAGCATCCCAAACTGTCACCATCTTTGTCCCGGAATGAAGCCCGAGCATTCCTTTCTCATCGGCACACCACATCGCTTGGCGTAAAAACCCTTTCTTGTCCTCGCCCATATAATCAGTGCCAAGAGCTATATTGATGTTATATTCCGGTAAAACCAGCACCTGCTGGCGCAAATGATGTTCCTCGGGGATGTGAATCATGATAAATTCGGGACCGGGCTTTTTGGATGGTTCAAACATAGTCTCACCCCACATTAAAGCAAGGCGGTAATTCTTGCGGTCGGCAACCGAAACATAGAGGTTGCAAATCGGATTGTATTCTGGGTTATTTCCTATCCGCCGTCGAATGTGGACAAAAGGTAATGACCTCATTAGATGGATTACTTTGTGAAGTTCTTCGGGTGCGTTTTTTATAATCGATTGCTGAGTCTCGGTGGGTTTGGGTAATCTTACTTTTTCATTGCCGAGATAAACAGTTTTAGGCGCAACTCTGGAGGAAACCGCTGAACGCCAACCCCAAGCGCCATGTTTTGTTCTTATACCCGTTTCAAAAGAAGGCTTACGAAGCTGCTTTAATTTGCAATGTCTAATGTTAGGACCATCTAAAACAACCTTTAAGTTGTCTGCAAACCTTTGGTATTCCTCTTCCCTGTAAATATTTTCCATGCCTATTACCATTCCCTTTCGGGGATGTTTATATTTTACCGGTTATTAAAGCAACCTTTAAAGATTACACTTTCTATCACACTTTAAAGTATATATTCACACCATTAAAATCAACAAAAATTTAACCAGGCACTTCCTTTAAAGCGACGCGACATTTTGCCTTAATAACTATTGCAAATACGAAAAAGTTTATTTTATTATACTATTATGAAAAGGCTTGTAAATTCATGGCGATTGATTGCCGGTGTCATATTTATGATGTTGTTTGCCAAACAAGTGTACTCCATAAAATATAGCGAGGGAGATTTGGTGGATTACACAATGTTTAGATACATAACCTCAATTGCAGCCGACCAGAGAGTTGTTTATTTTGGGACCACCGGTGGAATTATTCGTTATGACCGTTTTTCCAAGACATGGCTTGACCCGATGACCGCAACTAACGGTTTACCATCCAATTATATCAAGGAACTTGCCTATGACCCCGCATTCGATGAGTTATGGGCGTTGACCTCAAATGGGGTAGCTAAGTACAACTTTGCATTTGAAAGCTGGTTTCCAGATTTTAAATTTCCGAGCGATCTTGTTATCAATCATTGGAATGCATCGCGTTTTCCAAGCCTTTTCACCCCATTTCGTTATGAATATCAGGATGGTTATATATCAGATCCCTATATGCGTAACTTCAAGATTACCGTGGGATTTGAAGATAACAATGATCTCATGTATGTTGGTACTTGGGGAATGGGGCCGGTAATAATCAACACTCGCTACCTTAACATGGAGCTGATGGTATTTGGGCCTTATAATTCCAACATATCTAAAGTTATCGAGATCGATAATTTCTTGTGGATGGGTACAGATTATACTCGTGCCGAAAGAGGTTTAACCAGATACAACCTCAACTTAAAGCAATGGAAATATTTCGAACCCGAATTTACCACGGGTCTGGGTAATGCAGAATTGACTACCGGGTTAGCTGATAAAGAATTTATCTGGTTGGGAACTAAAGGCGGTCTGGTATTAATTGACGAGCAAGAAACATTTAAAACATACGGGACCTTCAGTGGCCTTCCTTCCGAAAACATTTTATCCCTGGCTGAGTATGGTGGCTTTATCTACATAGGTACGGAAAACGGCCTCGGGATTTTGCCTTCAACCGGGGAGGTCCCCGATTCGACATTCAAATCTCCTCTGCCCGAAAAATATCGGTTTTATGGGCAACGAATAAACGATCTTCTGGTTTTCAGGGGATCTCTTTATATCGCCACAAACGATGGAGCTTACAGGTTTGATTCCGACAGATTGAAGATTCAACATCTCGATACTCCCTCACATGATTTAGCAAGTGAGGTTAACGATATATTTACAGATAGCCAAAAGTTGTATTTTGCTGTTAAACATGGCGTCATTATAATTGATGTCAATACCGGTATCTCGAAACTGGCGACCGATTTTTCCTTAGCCGATAGATGGGTGATAAACGAAATCTACAGCGACAGCACATATATCTGGGGTGCGACATCACTGGGATTATGGCGATACAAAAAAGCCGACGAGACAACCCTCCTTTACACAACCGCCGATGGGTTTCCAGAAAACAATATCAACTCTTTAGTGAAGGACGGCGATTATCTCTGGCTGGGGTGCAGGGAAGGCCTTGTTCGTTTTTTATGGAATGCTCCCGGTCGTGGTGATTAGGGACCCGGGTTTCAAATATCATTTACAGGAATGCCGAATTTTGTTTGATATGAGCTTTATCGTCTTATTGGTTTATATTCCAAAATGAGGGCAAGCATACCTTTTGGGTGACGTATCTGGGTTAAGAGCGATTGACCTGGGTTGCGGTGCAGGTCAGAATGCGATTGCCCTTGCGAAATCGGGAGCCGTTGTTACGGCTGTTGATTTTTCATCGAATCAACTTGCCGAAGCGAAATCACTTGCTCAAGATGAAAACGTTAAGATTGAATTTTTCAATAGTGATGTAACTGACCTGTCTTTTCTTGCTGATGACACATTTGATATAGCAATATCTGCCTGTACCATGGCTTTTGTTAATGATATTAAGACCGCTTTCTTAGAGGCTTATCGAATTCTCAAACCCGGCGGTATGTTTGCTCTTTCGGTGATGCATCCGATGCAGTATATCCTTGATGGAGAAAAAGGTAATATGCATTTTTGTTCCAGTTTCCCTTTTAATCCACGTCTTTTAAAATGGAGTTGGGAATTCGATGGCATTTCGGTTAAGTTTCAGAATCATCTTCGTTCCATAGCCTATTACCACAACACCCTTACCAACGCCGGCTTTGAGGTAAAGAAACTTTTAGAACCAAAACCGACGTTAAAAACACCCCATCTGGGGTTCTCAAGGGAGATTATGCGTGAATACCCATATATAGCCAGAAATTTGCCGGTAACTTTGATATTCGTTGCAGTAAAACAGTCGTTTCACAACAGGGGGAAGGCCCATGGATAAAAAGGCCATACTTTGCTACTGGAATAATGTTCGCCACCTTACTCTTCGGATTTTAGATGAGTTTCCTGCTGACAAGTTCGATTACAGGCCAGCTGCCGAGATAATGACCGTCTCCCAACTATTCAAACATATTCTTAATATTGAGATTTATATACGTGATGGCTTCTTAACAGGAGAATGGAAAGAGCCATCTATGGCCCCGAGCACTTTTTTCGAAAAGGAGATGTTAATGGATAAATTGAGGAGCGAAAACCAGAAAACCATACAGAAACTTTCCGAGGTGCCTGATGGAAGATTTTTGAAAGTTCGTCAGACACCATATGGTGAAGTATCAGGTGAAATACTCCTAATGGTGGCTATTGATGAGGAAATCCACCATAGGGGTAATCTTTACACTTACTTAAGATGTCTGGGCAAAGTTCCGCCGCAGATGATACAGAATTATGGCAATATCTTAAAGGAGAACGATGATGTTTCAGAAACTATCTGAACAGATAAACGATTACAAGCAAAAAGTTATAGATATACAGAAACTTCTGGTGTCGATTCCAGCGCTGGCTCCGGAAAATGATGGTGACGGTGAGATAATAAAGGCTGAAGCTTTAATGGAATTTCTACAAAAAGATGGTTTTCCTCAACCGGAGCTTTATCCCGCAGACGATAAGAGGGTCCCCTCAGGTAAACGCCCCAATATCGTTTACCGTTTCAAAGGGCAGGATTCATCACGCCGTATTTGGGTGATGAGCCATCTTGATGTCGTACCGGCTGGTGAGCTTTCACTCTGGAACTCCGACCCGTTCAGCTTGAAGATTGAGGGCGACAAACTCATCGGAAGGGGAGTGGAGGATAACCACCAAGGGATAGTATCCTCATACGCCGCCGCAAAGGCTTTGATTGACCAGGATGTTATCCCCAAATATGATGTCTGCTTACTTTTTGTTGCCGATGAGGAGGTCGGCTCAACTTACGGTATACAATATATCCTCGACAACCATGACCTTTTTAACAAAGATGACCTTATTATAGTCCCCGATGCTGGTGTGCCATCCGGCACCGATATCGAGGTGGCGGAAAAATCGATAGTATGGTTGAAAGTTGAGACTAAGGGCAAACAAGCTCATGCCTCCCGTCCCGAACTGGCCAAAAATGCCTTTAAAGCCGCCTCCAACCTGGTGGTGAAAATAGATGAACTTTATAATGAATTCGATATCAAAGATGAACTTTATGAACCACCATATTCCACATTTGAACCGACCAAAAAAGAGGCAAACGTGCCCAATGTCAACACCATCCCTGGTGATGATGTCTTTTATATCGACTGTCGGGTTCTGCCCGACTATCCGCTTAAGGAGGTTGAGGATAAAATACGAATGTGGGCAGATGAAATCGAGAAACGGTTTGATGTCAAGATAAGTTTCTCCTCGTCACAGAGAGCCGAGGCAGCTACGCCGACATCGGTCGATTCACCTGTAGTTAAGGCGCTCTCCAGGGCAATAAAAAAAGTATATAATGTCCAGCCGAAACCCTGCGGCATAGGCGGTGGCACGGTGGCGGCTATATTCAGGCGGGCAGGGTATTCAGCCGCGGTCTGGTCTAAATTGAATGAAACCGCACACCAGCCAAACGAGTATGCCTATATCTCCAATATCTTGGGTGATGCCAAGGTGTTCGCGCATGTTTTCGTGGAGGGATAAGAGGCAAACTTTGTCTTGCTATTATTACATAATTGGTAGAACAGGCATTTTGCCTGTTATGGTCAGACAGAAATATCTGGACTGCCAAGCGGTGGAATAGTAATTTCTGACAGAACAATATGTTGCAGGGTTACAAGCCCTGAAAATTGATTAAACAACATTTCTATTATGCAGTTAATCACTTTCAAATACAAACAACACTTCCCCTCCCCGATCGAAACTGACTACTATGGCAATTTCCCTTTTGATGAAAGGCTTTTAGCTGTAATTCTCAACTCCAGGCAATCTAAAACCCCCACCGGTAATGACCCGTGGATAGTAAATACACTCAAAGCGATTAAATGGGCGGTTAAAAAAAGTTATGTTCTTATCACAAGTATCGGTATGAACACCTGGGAGCTTGTATGCTGGGCCTGTGGCAATTGCGGTGGCCGGCAGGTTATCGTCTGCCCTGTTGAGTCCTCGACAGATATAAACCAGATTATCGATAAAATCGTCGATGATTTTGGACTTGATCATAACAAGACCGGCTGGCTTTTCTTTACGGCCACACAAAAAGCTAAATCACCCAAAGTAGATTGGCCTAAAAGAGATAAGCTGGCGGTAAGTTGTGCAAACATAATTATACCGGTAAGCCTCAGGCCAGATGGCAATATTGAAAGACTATTAAAACAATACTCAAACGATGGCAAAAATGTTGTTATTAATGATTTCAAGGTGGGCTATCAAGATAAGATAAAAAAATATAAGCAGGTAATAACAAAAGAGGATTTAAATCCCAAAATTTCAAATATGCCCTGGGATTATGTCACTCACTGGGCACGTACGCATTATGGTCCCTATCGAAACGAAAGCCCCCAATCTTTTTACTCCAAGCTGGTAAGTTCTGGTGATTATTATCCTAACAGCGCCATCAATACACTTAAACAAATCCTGGTTGAAAAGAAAATCAGGGGTTCATCGAGCAACATTAAAGACCAAATGAGTGTTGTGGGATTTAGCAGTCTTCACCCCAGGGATGTTTTGCCACTAATGCGCTGGCGAGCAAGGTATGTGCGCTGGAGTTTCGAGCCTTATGGTATCGCCATTTCAACAGGGACGGCCAGATCAATTGGCCTTCGCCCGGTTATTTACGGCAAGCCATCCTTATATGAAACGCTTAACCAGCAGGATAAACCATTTTTTCAAAGCCAGGGTATTAAGGATGGCGAATGGCGTCCGGAAAACGAATGGCGCCATATTGGGGATTTGGATTTGAGCGTTATAAAGCCCTCTGACATGAAAATCATAGTTAGTAAATCAGATGAGGTCAAAGCTATCGAGTGGTTTACCGAGTCAGAGGTAATATCATTAACTTAGACAAAATGAAGCCTTTGGGAATTATATTCGTTGATACACTGTAGATATTTATAACCGTTAAAATCGGGCTGAATTATCTTAAAAGCCAAATTTATTGTATCAAAAGCTTGCATTTATGATGATTCTGTATTATAATAGTATAGTTGAGCGGATGTGTTAAAATCACCGTTGAACGAAAACTTATGGTTAAAGATAATACCTTAAAGATAGGCGAACTTGTAAAAAAAGCTCTCAAATCGGCAGGCATCGCTGAGCGTGTTGAAAAACAGCAAGCGATCGTTTTCTGGCCTGAAATCGTTGGTCCTGAGATTGCCCAAAAAACAAGCGCCATAAGGATTGAAAAGGACATTCTCATTGTGAAAGTCGTCTCAGCAACCTGGCGAAATGAACTCGTTTTTTTCAAAAAGGAAATCTTGAAAAAGATTGGCAAAAGAATTGGTAACGGGAAAATCAAAGATATTTATTTTTGTTAAATAGAAGCGAGGGAAAATTGAGTACACAAAGCGGTAATGAAGTGTTCCAGAAAGATATTTTCAGCGAGGAAAAACCTAAAGCTGAGACCGCATATACTGCAACCACTATTCAAGTTTTAAAAGGGCTTGAGGCGGTTCGCCGCCGGCCAGCTATGTATATCGGTGATGTCGGCGTGCGGGGATTACATCATCTTGTCTATGAAGTAGTGGATAACTCGGTCGATGAGGCTATGGCAGGTTATTGTAACAAAATCACTGTAAAATTGAACTCGGGCGGTTCGGTCACAGTTGAGGACAACGGTCGTGGCATACCGGTGGATATGCATCCCACCCAGCACAAACCAGGCCTTGAGGTGGTCATGACCATGCTTCATGCCGGTGGTAAATTCGACCACCGAAGTTACAAAGTATCCGGCGGTTTACATGGTGTTGGTGTGTCGGTTGTAAACGCCCTTTCGGAGAGATGCGAGGTTGAGGTTTCCCGCGACGGCAATATCTATTATCAAAAATATGAATATGGCAATCCCGTTACGCCTTTGAAGAAAATAGGTCAACGAAAACGTACCGGTACCAGGACAACCTTTATTCCTGATAAGGAGATATTCAAAAAAGTCGAGTTCAATTTCGAAACCCTTGCTTCACGCCTTCGCGAGCTTGCTTTCCTTAATGCTGGCCTGAAAATCACGCTCATCGACGCCAGAGGAAAAGAGGAAATAACTGCCGAGTTTTACCAGAAAGGCGGACTGGAAGCGTTCGTCAGATATCTCAATGAAAACAAAAATGCCCTTTTCAACCGACCGGTGTATTTTCACAAAGAACGTGATTCGGTCGATGTCGAACTGGCTTTGCAATACACTGATAGTTATACCGAGAATATCTTCTCTTATGTCAATAATATCAATACCATAGAGGGTGGTTTTCATATGGTCGGTTTCAAGACCGCCTTGACACGCACCATTAACAACTATGCCACCAAGAACAACCTTTTCAAAAACGGCGATTCGCTTTTAATGGGTGAGGATGTTCGCGAGGGGCTAACGGCAGTGCTGTCGATTAAGGTGCTCGACCCTCAGTTTGAAGGGCAAACCAAGACCAAGCTGGGTAATTCCGAGGTTAAGGGTATTGTTGAATCAGTAGTGGGCGAGTACTTGGGGTCATATCTCGAGGAGAACCCCTCAACAGGCAAAAAGATAGTGGATAAATGCCTTCAGGCGTCTCATTCACGTGAGGCTGCTCGTAAGGCTCGTGAACTTGTCCGGCGAAAATCGGCTCTTGAATCAAGCGCTCTACCCGGAAAATTAGCCGATTGTTCACTAACAGACCCTTCTCTTTGCGAGATATATATAGTCGAGGGCGATTCTGCCGGTGGCTCAGCCAAGCAAGGACGCGACCGACAGTTCCAGGCAATATTGCCGCTTAAGGGCAAAATCCTCAACGCCTTAAAAGCCCGTATCGACAAGATACTGGCCAACGACGAAATACGGGCTATCATTACCGCCCTGGGAACGGGTATCGGTGATGAGTTCAATGTCGATAACACACGCTATGGCAAAATCATCATCATGACTGATGCCGATGTCGATGGCTCGCACATACGGACACTGATACTGACGTTTTTTTATCGCTATATGAAACCGCTTATAGAGGCCGGGTATGTCTATATTGCTCAACCGCCGCTGTATCGCCTTAAGAAGGGCAAACAGGAATTTTACGCCTATGACGATGATGAGCGTGATCGCCTTTTAGAACGCCTCGGTGGGGATGGCGTGGCAATCCAGCGATATAAAGGCCTGGGCGAAATGAACCCCGAGCAACTCTGGAAAACCACCATGAACCCCGATACAAGAACCCTTCTAAAAGTCGACCTTGAGAACGCCGCTGAAGCCGAACGGATTTTCACCACCCTTATGGGCGATGAGGTGGCACCCCGCCGCAAATTTATCGAGGACCACGCCAAGTATGTCAGAAATTTGGATGTGTAATTTTGACAAGGTAGGGGCGTATTGCGATACGCCCCTGCATAAAGAACAAACCCTTTGAGTTTTTGATTAATTAGTAACCAGGGTGAGGCCACCCGAAAGCACGTAAAACAATTGCAAGATTCTCGAATATCTAAAAAAATACTTTAACCGCAGGAAATTTTTGAGAATTCGGGAACTTGAAGTAGCATCAATTT
>NATP01000125.1 GCA_002085375.1 candidate division Zixibacteria bacterium 4484_95
TTATCAAGCCTTGGCTATGATGTTGATACAGTAACCAGCGGTGAAGAAGCGGTAGAATACATCAAGAAAAATTTAGCTGATGTGGTTATTCTGGATATGATAATGGAAAACGGTTTTGATGGTCTGGATACTTACCGTGAAATCATCAAACTCAAACCAGGCCAGAAAGCTATCATAACAAGCGGTTTTTCGGAAACCAACCGTGTCAAGGAGGCCGAAAGGCTTGGTGTTGGAGTGTATCTCAAAAAGCCTTACACCATGCAAAAACTGGGCATGGCCATAAGAGAGGTTCTAAGCAGTTAGCTTAACTATTCAGCATATCATATTCAAGTTTTTACTCCATAAAACCTTATCATCTATGCCAACTGATTATTCTAAGTCGAGCAACCACTTAAAAGCGCGCTTTTCCAGCTGTCAGATTAAAGTTATGTTTAAGGCCGGTTTTAATGGTTCCTGGTTTTGTGACTTGAAGCACGTTGTGTAGGTTGCTAACACCGTTTCCATTTTCCCAATAGCAGGTGGGAATCCATTAATAAACCATCCAAGGTCTCCAGCGGATGATGATATCTGAAAACCTCAATTTTCAGCTTTTATCGAATCTTCAACATAATATTATTTTGACCGAATGAAAGAATGTACCTATAATAATCATGGAGGAGCCGTCTGTTGCAGGTGATTGAATCCCGGAAAGCTCAGTTTATTAAGATAGCTGGTAAAGATCTTATTATCTTCTCATCGAACGATTATCTTGGCCTCTCACATCACCCTGAGGTTCTTAAGGCGGCGACCGAAGCAGCTGAGGCATTCGGATGTGGTACCGGTGGTGCTCCGAACACCTCGGGGACTACATCCCTTCACATAAAACTTGCAGGTGAAATCGCCGAATTCAAACATCGTCAGAAAGCTGTAATTTTCCCATCCGGCTATGCCGCAAATGTGGCTTTGCATCATTGCCTTGGTGGACCAAACACCGTATTTTTCAGCGACGAAAAAAACCATCCCTCGGCAGTTGATGGAATAAAAATTTCTGGCACTCCAGTCAAGACGTTCGTTCATCTCGATTTCAACCACCTCGAAAAACTTATAAAAGACGATAAACACTCCAAAAAAATAGTAACAATCTGCTCTGTTTTCACTCTTGACGGTGATATCTGTCCTTTAGATGAGCTTACCAGGCTTAAAGAAAAATATAATTTCATCCTTATACTCGACGAAGCTCACGCTACCGGTTGCATAGGTGATACGGGCAGGGGACTGGAGCAGATGTTCTCCCTTGAGGGCGTTGCTGATTTCATCATGGGCACTTTTTCCAAAGCTTTAGGTTCGCAGGGCGGCTTTTTAACTTATTCGAATGAGGTCGAAAAAATAGTATCCGAACCATTAAGGCCATATTTATATTCAACCTCAATCTCACCCATGGCAGTCGCTGCCTCTTTAAAAGCACTCTTAATCCTTAAAGAAAAACCAGAACTTGTAGAGCAGATGAGAACAAATATCAAAAAAATTTACGATTACTTAGATGAAAAAGGTTTTACCTTAAACAATAGAGGTACACATATTGTTAACGTCTATTTTGACAGCCAGAAAATGACGTTGCAGGTTGTCGACTACCTTCGCCAGAACGGTTTCTTTGTTATTCCAATAAGTATATATAACCGCTGGGGATTGCGCTTGACAACCATGGCTGTGCATACAGAAAAACAAATAAATGATTTTTGCGAGTGCCTAATGGAGGCTCGGAAAGTCCTAACAACTAACAGATCTTTTTAAAGAAAAATCATTTTACCCCGATAAAATTATAGGGGATATATGTTGCACCTGCCTTCAAGAAAAATAAAATTTCACCAATATCTGATTCTGTTAATCTTCCGTTGAAATTTTACAAAAAATAGCAAAAGTTAACTCCACCATAAAACTCAACATTTCGACTTTTAAGTCAGTTCTTGTGACCGCCTTATATCTGTTTACGAGATGGGTATATGATTATTTTCCAGGCAAAACAGCCGGCATACCATCCTTGTTTTCACCCAATACTACAAGTCCAGCTGGTGGCGTATCAGGACACCAGAGAATAGTCTGGTTTATGCCCTTAAAGAATCCGACAAGGAAGGTCACGTCAGAGCCAGCATAGGAACAGTTGCCGTTGGCATCACCAGCTGAATACAACCAGCCACCATTATAAGGGCAACTATCAGGAGGAGGATTACCAAGACCTTTAAAGTAGCGCACGCTGTAGGTGACATCGTTACCCATGACATTGCCGTCACCATTGGCATCACCGGGGACATAGTCACAACCGGGAGAAAACAACGGTCCAAGAGTACCATCAGGATTGATATTCTGCAGATAAACATCACCACTATCATCAATCCTTGAGTCAGTCCAGGTTGCTATAACCTGATTGTTTATGTTAACAGCTATTGCCATATGCATTTTTTCACTAATAACAGTGGACATTTCCACAGGCGATGGATCCCAGATTATTACACCATCATCATTGATACCGATAGCCTTGACAAGGCTGTTAACAGCACTCCCGGGAAGATATTCAAAATAAGTTACGATTGCGCCATCATCCTGTTTTGAACCATAGATATCCCAATGGTCCTGGCTATTCATCAGGGCAAGGACAACTCCACCATCACCCCATTGCCGCTCTCCATTGGTGTTTAATTTCTGCCCATAAACACCAAAGATTGTCTGGCCAAGGTCTGTAGCTTTATAGAAAACAAGGATATCACCAGTTTCTGGCTCGAAAACCAGCGAAGGGTCCATTTGCAATTGAGCAGAGGCTAAAGAGACCCGGACTCCGTTTGTTGTCCAGTCCATGGAACCATCTGTAAGAATGTGTTGGACGTAAACATGGTGCTCAAGGTTCCGGGTATCATACCAGAATGAATAAGCGCCGCCATTTTCATCAGTGACAATATCCGGCTTCATATAAGCTGCAATACCCCCCGTAGTCATAACCGCTACACCATTTGTTCCCCATTGCTCAACACCATCTGAATCGAATTTATGGGCATAAATATGCTGAGGGTCCCACCAGTTTGGACCACTAGCCACCATAAGTTGTAAGACTATACCATCATTTTCCGCAGGAACAACCTGTGGAGCCGAAAGACCATAGGTGGACGTAAGGGTAATAGTTGAAGGGTCCCAGAAGTCATCACCAGCTAATGTAAGCTTGCGTAAATGGACCATATCATCTTCCTTCCAGGCGATGACAACATTACCATTTGAAGTGATAGTAACTCTTGGGTCAGGTTCAAAACCATCGTTATCTGAAATCGTCAACCCATCAGCACCCCAAACAAAATCACCATCAGGACTGATACGGTAAGCGTAAATATCCCAATCGCCACCATTGCGAATGTCATTAAATACGATTATAGCATGGTCCTCACCATCTACAGTCATATCATAGTCGGTGAGCCATGTTTCCTGTGGATGATTGCTGATGAGCAATCCATTATCAACCCACTGAATCTCTCCGTCCCCGTTTAGCCTCTGCAGATAAAGGTCGTAATTACCTGAGGCATTACTATACCAACTGACATAGCAACCACCATCTGATGTTGCGGCGACTTTTGATATCACCTGAGCGCCAACCTGATCGCTTATTATCATATTTAACGCCGGGTCTTCTGGCCACTGCGCCCAACCGCCAGCACTCATAAATACTAACAGCGCCAATACAAACATCAGCCTTATAGACAATAACCTCACCATGTTGCACTCCTTTCTATAGCTATAACATTATATTGTGATTTGAAAGATAATATTTAAAGTTGATAATCATTTCTTTAAAGGCGCTAAGTTCGCCAATACTAATATAATAATATATATTAAAATTTATTTGTCAAGACAAAAAATCCCCCTATAAAACTATCTCAAAAGTCAAAATATTGAGTTTTATAGTGGACTTACAACAATAGTCTTTGCGAGCGTGTCGAGGCGATCTCATAGGTTACATAGATCGCTTCGTCACTTTGTTCTTCGCAAGGACTGGTAAATTATACTTTTAAGACAGACCCATGCGGGGGCTACAATAGACTATAAGATTCAAGTGCATAACTACTTATTCACGTCTTTACCTGTTATTCTCCTTAGTAATCAACTGTTTGTTTTCTCTGCTTCCAACCAAAAATACCGGTCCACCAGCCGGTGGCGTATCAGGACAGTAGAGGACAGACGGGTTGATTCCCTTAAAGAATCCAACCAGGAAAGTCACATCAGAGCCGGTATATGCACAGTTGCCGTTGGCATCACCGGCAGAATATAACCAACCACCATTATAAGGGCAACTATCAGGAGGAGGAGCGCCAAGACCCTTAAAGTAGCGCACGCTGTAGGTGACATCGTTGCCCATGACATTGCCGTCACCATTAGCATCACCGGGGACATAGTCACATGCACCAGCTTCACCAAAGCCAACCCAGAAGCCTGCTTCGATTTGATAAACAGCCGACGATGAGCTCCCCACTATCGGCTGGCCTATTGTGCCATCGATCTGATAACTGCTTGACTCCGTATGACCTCCACCGGAAGCGATGACATACCAATCGATCTGGTAATTTTGGGTTACTGCTACAGATGTTATCGATAACACCATTATCAGTATTTTGTAAATATTCATGGTAACCCCCTCTACCTTTTTTCTGCTTCAAGTTCTGCAATACGCTTTTCTAATTGCTCTATCCTCTCCAACAAGGCTTTTACTCCTGCCAACGCCACACCAGCAACATCGCCTGCCGCAAGATACATGTTCTCGCGTTTGCCGTCCTCTCTGATTGTGCCGACATCGAACGCCGAAACGAAATCCTCGGCATATGGTCCGATATGTCGTTCCTGAGAGTCTTTGTATTGCCAAGAGCCGACTGGCAGTTGGGAGATTCTATCCAAGAGCTGTTGTCTGTTTAAGGGCTGGAAATTTTCCTTGAATGTTTTGCTGGAGGAGTTAGTCCAGGTGCCACCGTAGGAAAGATAAGCGCCGTTGCCGTTTGTGGTCCTGGTGCCTACATGGATGGGGTAGTTGATTCCGCCATCGTTATCATCACGGTTTAATCCAAAATAACCGGAGTAGTAATCGTTGAAGAATACCACCTTCCGGGAGTTATTGACATATACCCGGAACCCAAAAGCCATGGAAACACTAGCGCTTGAAGTCAAGGTGTCATGAAGACCTCCGAGAATCACACTATTATTGCCTTCATTTAAGTTGCGGTGCCCTCCACATACTGAGGAGGCATATCCGCCTGCAGTATTAAAGGTTCCGCCGCTTACTGTGCTGGAGTCTCCGCTTGCAATGTTGCTATACCCACCGCTGACTGTGCTGTAGGCACCGCTTGCAGTGTTGTTATACCCTGCACCGACTGTGCTGTAGAGTCCACTTGCGGTGTTGCCATACCCTCCGCCAACCATGCTTTCAAAACCGCTGGCGATATTATTAGCACCTCCACAAATAGCGGATGCAGTGTTGGTAGCACTGTTCCTTGAACCTCCACCTATAAAGGATAATGTGCCACTTGCTGAGTTGGAATCAGCTGCCGAGCTTCCACCACCTCCACATATAACTGAATATTGACCGCGGGCATAGTTGTGAGAACCGCCACCAGCTAATGCATAATTACCAATAGCATAATTTCGAAATCCACCATCCACAGTAGCATAATCCCCATTAGCGGTGCTTTGCTCACCTCCAGCTACGGTACTACTTCTTCCGCTAGCATAGTTCGATCTTCCTCCACCGACCGTGCTGGCATAACCGTTGGCGTTGTTATAATTCCCGCCACCTACCGTGGCTGCGTAGTCGGTAGCATTGTTGTAACCACCACCACCGACCGTGCTGCTGTTTGAAGTCGCTGTGTTACCAGACCCGCCTGCAATAGTAGCATAGTATGCACTTGCAATGTTTTTTGTACCACCCCCTATAGTGGAATAATCTCCTATTGCCGAGTTGGAATCTGGCTGTGCTCATCAGTCCACCTGCTACAGTAGAGTAAGAGCCGCTTGCCTCATTTTGCTGGCCACCACCTACTACACACGCTTGTTGGCTGGCGGTATTCATGTAACCTCCGCCAACAGTCGACTGAGCACCACTTGTGGTGTTGTTACTTCCAGCTACAAACGCATTACCGCCGGTATTAGTATGGTTGGGACCAATCGTCGCTTTGCCGGATGTAACAAGGTTCTCATCATCAAAATCAATTGTTCCGGTGGTTGAGGTAATCTCGTTGTTAACGCCATCGATAGTGATAGAACTTCCGCTTGTTATCGTACCGCTGGCCTTGATATTGCCTGAAACATCAAGTTTTTCCGTTGGTGATGTTGTTCCAATGCCTACTGAATCATCAATGGTTTCAAGTCTAACTACTGTACCATCATCTGTCCAGCCACCGCCACCAGAAGAAACATCAACCCAGCTCAACTGGCCATTACCATCAGTGGCCATCACTTGATCGCTTTCACCGTCTGAGGTGGGGAATTCATAGCCAGTTGCTTCATCGCCAAACCTGATATGGGGCATATCGACCATAAAAGTAGAATCGCCTGTTAGTTTACTGCCTATACCGAAAAGGTAAGACATGAGGGCTGATGTTGTTATAGTGTCTGCATATCCTCCGGGAATGACCGAGTAATTGCCTTCATTAACATTGAAGTTGCCTCCGCCGATTACGCTATGACCTCCACTAGCAGTGTTGAGGTATCCACCGCTTACAGCAGCCCCTATATTGCTTGCAGTATTATATTGTCCACCAGCGACTGTACTGTAGTCCCCACTGGCAGTACAACTATCACCACCACTGACTGTAGAGTATTTAGCAAAAGCTGAGTTATTTGAACCTCCACCGACAAAAGCGGCAGTGTCAGCTTCTTCATCACCGGCTAAATTTGAATAGCCCGAAAATACCCCACTGAATTGGGCTTTTGACATATTTAGTCTGCCTCCGCCAATTATGCTATAATGTCCGCTGGCCGTGTTGTTACCTCCTCCACTAACTGTTGCATAGGTTCCAGTGTTTATATGGCCTGAGCCAATTGTTGCTTTACCGTTTATCAGAATGTTACCCTCAATTTCCAATTTCTCAGACGGGCTGGTTGTTCCTATACCAACAGAGTCAGAATCTGTTTCCAATCTTACAACTGTGCCATCATCTGCCCAACCACCACCTCCAACACCAACTTCATCATCGCTGGCAATCCAGCCACTTCCGTTCCATTTCATCACCTGATCGATATCCGCACCATTCTGACCGATGTCAACAAACTGTATCGTCTCATCAATAATCATATCACTGGATATAGAGTTTGGTTGATTCTCGTTAACGTAGTCATCATCGTGGTTATGGTTGACCAAGGCAAAATCACCTGAGTCCATCCCATCGAGTAAATCGGCGTTAAATGCATAATCGCTGGTGTCGGTGCGAGCCGAATACGCCGACATGTTCAGCTTCTGGCGTGGAAAGAGAATATCGCTCCCGATTATAATCTCAAGCCAGTAATCCTCATCAAAAGATAGATTCAATGGATTTATTGTTCCTAATTCAACAGTGAAGTATCCGTCGACAAATTCTATATCCTGTGGTTCATACCAAAGTGAGGAACCTCCTGATTCAACATTATAAATCTTAAACTCTACTGTAAGTACCCCATCATAGGGATTCCCCTCATTGTCCTTCAGTATCCCCTGGTAGGTCATCGTTCGAGGAACCGAGGTAATGATTTCTGGTGTGTCTCCCCCTGTTTTAAAATCGCCAGTCTTTGCGGTCTGAGCACTGGCAATGCCAGCAATTATAACGATAAAACCGACCGCAAACAGGCCGCTTACAAACCTGTTGTTGAAAACCATAACTCCTCCCGTTTAAGGATTAAAACTGATACTTAAGTTAATTTCCAAAATACTACCAAGTCAAGGCTGCCCTTAAAAAGAGGCTTACTTTTTTAATATAATTATTCATATATTTCTGTCAATAAAAAAAAGCCCGCCAAGGGGCGGGCTTTAACAACCTTAGAATAAAACTTATTGGTCTATTCCCTGAAATCGGAACCAGCCTTCATAGAATTAATAACTGGCTTCTCTCTACTGTTCCCCAGCAATGGCAATATACCACCAGCAGGGGGTGTATCCGGACACCAGAAAATTTCTGGATTTGAACCTTTGAAATAACCCACAAGGAAGGTCACATCAGAACCTGTATATGAGCAATTACCATTAGCATCCCCAGCCGAATATAACCAGCCACCATTGTACGGGCAACTATCGGGCGGTGGGTCACCAAGACCCTTAAAGTAGCGAACACTGTAGGTGACATCGTTGCCCATAACGTTTGCATCACCATTAGCATCGCCCGGCACATACTCACATCCACCACCAGAAACATTGAATAAAACAGGTATATCCACCGAGGGATAATCGGAATCGTTAGTCTGCATATGCAACACCCCTTCATACTGTCCCTCTTCAAGTTCAGCAGCATCACAGGTAACAATAACCGTATCTTGAGTGTGAGGTTCAACGATGCCATACGTCGGGTCAGCAATAAGCCATGGGGGAGAATAGAAAAACTCCACTGCTAGTCCGGGTACAACATAGGAGGCATTATATGCTACCTGTAAACCAACGTTTCCGCTTATGTTCTCTATCCCGATTGTTTCCTGGTTCACATCCGGACCCGAAGCCTCCTGGTACTGGTAAATAATCCTTCCCGAACCCAGCAAGATGATTTCAAATGTAAATAAGCCATCATCTTGGTAATGAGGAACACCTACATAGGCAATTATACAGGTATCTATATTATTGGTATAAATATAGGCATTTCCTCTCGGTTCAAAATTAAGATCATCCCAGTAAACAGCCAGCATGTTATTCGGTTGAGCTGAATTGGGTATGGTCGTATTGTCATATGCTGTTGAAGTACTGGTAAAGGATGCAAAACCATTAGTACATACGTTTATGGTGCTGTATACATTACCATAGAATGGAAAGCTAAAACCAATAGATAAACCGGTTTTTATACCATCATCCTCATCGCCCGGCCAGACGATAGGTGTACCGATGGAGGAGATATCAATCCAGCTATATACCGGACCATTCGGCTCGTTCGAATCTCTCCACCTATAGCCGAATTCATCAGGCCCACCTCCATCGAGTATCACTGGCGGATTGTAATCACCATCAAAACCATCTTTCTTTACCATTTCCGCTAACGGTTTTCCACCGGGGCTGGCTGCCGGTAACGATGGAATTGTTTTATTTTCTTCATCGTTATTAAGCAGGTTGGGTTTACCTGTATCGTTTATTAATCCTTCGATAGCCTCCGGATATATGGTATAAACCAGAGTTCCATCCCCATCGTTGACAATAACCAATTCATCCTGAACCTGTTCACCTGGTTGACAACTTAAGGTAAAGCTATCGGGGTAATAAGACATATCCGGTGGCACAGCAAGACCGGTATTTGTTGTTACTTTTATTGCCCGGCCGTCTTCCAGCACAGCTGCACCCGGGTGGTATACGTTATCGTATTCATACTGCAAACCATCATCCTCATCCCAGTTCTCAAAACCAACAGATGAATATGACTCAGGCTTCCTGGGGTTGGCAATACTGCCATCATCATTGTTAATTATGTTATACTGAAAGACGATTTCGCAATCACCGGTAGGTGTTGGGTATTCAATCGGATCATAAATAATTATTTGGAATGTCTCTGGAGAACCGGTATTAGAATGTGTCATACCACTCCACTCTATTATGAAAATGTCCTCACTTTCGTCATAGTAAGTATATACTCCGTTGGTTGATCCTGAATACTCTAAGTCATCCCAGAACGGAGAAATCTGTGCTTTAGCATTGCCCGGATCTGGAATTGGATAGTTGTCGAAATTGTACCAATAATTACCGGCAACGTCAATATGAACGGTATCAGGCGAGATAAAGCCGTTTATACATGCAATAATGTGGGAATAGCTTTCTCCATAGTAAACAAAATCAAAGGGCATGTTTATTAACACAGAAGCATCATCGTTATTGGGAAAACTAAGCCGTGTGCCCTGACCGCCATGGCTGGGATTGATCTCAATCCAGTTGTAAATCGGTGCAGGCTCGTAATTCATATCGGTGTTGTCATACATATAATAGCCATAGTTATCGGGACCAGCAGGATCAAATGAATCTACCAGGCCAATCACTATAGAGAATGTCTTCTCAAACTCAACATCCTCCATATCATCCATGTCCGCCGTGAAGTTTATCGTGAAATTAACGTTGCGACCATCATAGGCAGAACTATTTACTTCAACAGTGAATGGAGAACCGCTGTTATCACCGGTCTGACCAATATCAACATCCCCAAAATCACCAACACCATCAACTATGGTGATATACGGATCACTGCAGGTCAACTCGCCTGTTATGTTATGACCGTTAAGACCACCAATGTTTTCGAACAATACAACCATATTGGAGGTCTCACCCGGATCAAGACGATTGTTGGGATTGCCAGGATAACTCACCTCTATCGAGGCTGGCTTAATCGAATTTACCTCCAGAGAAACAATCGCTTCCCAGCCACCCTCATTGGCATCAACCGACAACTGAAGAAGGATATTGTCACCATGGGGTATATCCGGGTCAAGCTCAACTACAAACTGACCATCAGCAAATGCACTACTGCCATAGGCAATATCCGGATAGGTCTGGTGGGATACCACAACAGTGGCACGATCATCAAGTGAGGTCATATCGGCACTCACACCGGTGGCATCCTGTGAATCACCAAAATTCCTGAGCCTCACATTAAGACCAATCGTCTCATGAGGATTGACATTGCCATCATCATTGCCAGATGTCCCGCCAATGTCATCATCATCGATAACAAGGCTGTCAGCGCCAAGTGCAACCGGCTGGGATATAACACGGCAGTGACCCATGTGAGGAATATAGTTCCTGTAGGTAACGGTTACAAAAATAGTGTCTGCTACATAGTTCTGGAAATCAAAGATTATGTTGCCCTCGGCATCGGTCCAGCCACCTTCAAATATCTCCTCGTCAACACCATACCCCTTGACC
>NATP01000029.1 GCA_002085375.1 candidate division Zixibacteria bacterium 4484_95
TTAATAGGGTCACGAGGTTTTGGTGAATTCCAATCATTGAATGAATGCGAACCATCGGTGATATAAAATACTTCATAGGTGCCCGGGTCGAGAATTATATCATCATCATATAAACGGTTTTTACGAGCACCGCCGGCATGTTCGGTGTTGCGCCAGGTCATCTCCCAGACTGTCCGGTTGGTGCGATCGTCGATTATCCAACCATAATCGTACATTTCATCACGGTCACCCTCACCGATGGCATAGATATGGATGCGAGTTTGCCTATCAAGAGTGAACTTATCCCTCTTTTTTTCATGGTCGCGCACTCTGACCATCTTCACCAGGATATTGGAACCAACTGTTATATCAGCACTGGAAAGCTTCTTGAAATCCTCCTTTTTGAACTCGGGAGCGGGATATATAGCAAGCCCCCAGGACTTAGGGTCAAATGGCGGTGAATCATTCCAATCAAGATAAGAGTGGGAATCATCAGTGATATAATAAGCAATATATTCCCCCTCGGGTAATGTAACATTATCATCGAACATACGGTTCTTTTTAGCACCACCAGCATGTTGAGTGTTTCTGCTGGTCATCTCCCATATCATCTTACCTGTTGCCGCATCCTGAATCCAACCATAGTCTACAAATTCATGATTGCTGTAAGAATATTCACCGATAGCATAGATATGAAGGCTGGTCTCCCGTAGAAGCTTAAAGGGCTGCTCATAGTAGTCGTTATCTTGGGCCTGGGTGAAATCAATAAGAGGTTCACTTTTAGTCGCAGGTTCATAATCATGGAAAGCGGAAGGTTTGAAATCTTTTCCGGGAAGTATAGTTATTCCCCAATTCAAGGGATCATAAGGCGGATTTGCGTTGAACAATTCATAGGAGTGCGAATCATCAGTTACAAAATATAAAATATAATCACCCTTTTTAAAATGCACCTCATCGTCGAATTTTCGATTTTTCCTGCTACCACCAGCCCAGTCAGTATTCCAGCGGTCAATCTCCCAAACCTTGTCTCTTGTATCAGCATCTATAATCCAACCATAATCAACCGGAGTTCGGTTACCGGATGGAAATTCAAAGATTGCATATATATGAAGATTCATAGGAGTATCAACGGTAAATCCCCTCTTAACATATTCATAATCACCAAGTTTATTGAACTTGATTAAAGCTCCGGGAAGGTCACCATTTACATCGAAAATTTTTATATCACCCTTGGATATTTCATCTGAAGAAAGCTCGACATAACAATCATCGAGATAATCCTCAAATTCTTCATATCTATCATTTTTAAAAAGGTCACCTAAAAATTCAAAAAAATCTCCGGTACCATGAATGGATATGCCTGAGAACAAACGGCTACCAGAATAAAGGTAAAGCTCGTATTTGCCTTTGTCTAAAGTCTCACTCGCTTTTGCCATGCGCAAGATCCGACGGCCCTTAACCTTGCTGGTGCGTGTATCTTTCATTACCCAGACGGGTTCTCGAGTGTCATAGTCGATAATCCAGGTGTATACGTTTAAATCATCGCGGTATTTCAACCTTAAACCGACAGCCTCAATGTCTATTTCGCCTTTCTTTTTTAATTCAAAACCAATAACATTAATATCATCAAGGTCTGGATGGTCAAGTCTAACCAGAGTTTCAGAGTAGGATACTGAACCAAATACTAAAACCATTAAAAATGTAACCACCATTATTTTTATCAGACTTTTCATCATCTTACCCCCCTAAATGTGGTGGAAATTTCATCATCTCTCTAAAACAAAATACGACTATTTACAATATATGTTTCACCTTTATTGAATAGATATTTATATTATGCCAGAACCCAGACCAATAGCAATTCCAAAAATCATTATCGACACAAGAAGTTGCACTGTTCTCATAGTTACCTTTTTAATCAAACGGTTACCGATGAACGCACCTGAAAATGCTGCAATTATGGCAGTTAGCAAAATGTATGTATTACCGCTCATCTCTGCTAGAGAAAGATGAGTGCTATAGATAAAAATACGGGAAATATCCACAAAGCAGGCTATTACTACACCTGTGGCAATAAAACCCTCTTTAGATAAACCGCATTTAATAAGAAAGGCGCTTCTCAATGCTCCCTGATGTCCTGACAATCCACCAAAAAAGCCGCTTAAAATTCCACCAAAAGGGAGATATTTATTTTCAAATGTGAGTTTCCCCAGTCTTGGCATAATTTCAAAAAGGGAAAAAAGAACCATGAGAATCGCAATAACAAGTTTCACCGGCATCACCATAAATTCATGGCCAAAAAAGTAATAACTAAGAAGTGGTTTTAAATCCGACAGAGAGATAAGAAATCTGGCACCGAAAAAAGCCGCTATGATTGCTGGTAAACCAAACTTTAGGGCAACTGTTTTATCAACGTATTTGCCTAGTAATACAAATTTAAAAAGATTGTTGAAAAGATGAACTACCGCAGTAAGACCGATAGCAATATCAACAGGAAAAAATATGGCAAATACTGGCATTAATAGAGTACCAAGACCAAAACCTGAAAATAAAGTTAATCCGGAGGTAATAATTGCAGCAAGGGATATGATTATATATTCCAAAAAACAATTTTCCTATATGTATTTGGTTAAAAAACTTATTAATATAACAATAAAAACAAATCTATCTTTGTAATAAATCATATCAAAGCAGGTCCACGCATTCCCTCAGCTTATCTGAACGTGTGCGGTGCCGAAGTTTCTTTAAGGCTTTAGCTTCAATCTGTCGGATACGTTCCCGGGTGAGGTTGAAAATCAGGCCAACCTCCTCAAGTGTACGTGGCATGCCATCATTCATACCGAAACGCAAACGAATGACCTCTTCCTCCCGTCTGGTCAAAGAGTTAAGTACCTTCTCGAGTTGGTCTTGAAGGTAAACGAAAGAGGCTTTACCCGAGGTGGTCGAAAACTGTGGGTCGGCAATAAGGTTAAGTATTTGGTTCTCCTCGTCATCGCCCAACGGTTTGGAAAGCGATACTGTCTGTGGTATCATTCGTATTATATCCTCAACTTTCTCAACAGAAAAACCGGCCTTTTTGGAGATCTCCTTAATATCGGGTTTACGGCCAAGTTTCTGGTAGAGATTCTGGGAAACCTTGGCTACACGTCCATACTGGCTGTTTAAATACATTGGAGTTCGAATAGTTCTTGCCTGCTCTGACAACGACCGGGTTATCGCTTGGCGAATCCACCATGAAGCGTAAGTACCAAATTTAAAACCTTTCCTGTAATCAAACTTGTCAACCGCCTTGACCAACCCAGAGTTCCCCTCCTGAACAAGATCCATAAATTCTATACCACGTCCAATATATTTGCGAGCGATTGAGATGACCAATCGCATGTTAGCCTCAACCATAATCCTTTTAGATCGTCCCAGCTCCCTCTCCAGAAAATGCAAACGCCTTTGAACCCTTTTAAGCTCATTGGCGGGAAGTTCCTCTGCAAAAAGATACTCCAGAGGTTCAATTCCTTTTAATTGTGGAAGGTTATTTTGTGGGCAATGGTATTTTCTCCTGTCGGATGTTCTTTTCTTGAAAACAAAAATAAGGTTATCCAAAAACTCGAGGTTGAAATTAAATTTCTCAATTTCGACCATTAACACTTTCCGCAATCGATAGCGCACTTGTAATTGCTGTTCAAGACGGTTGAAAACATAATCGCTTAGCGGTTTTTTAATGTCATCAATGAGCTTCCCTATTTTCTTCAACCGACTAAGGATTTTGGATTTTTCTCGTTTGATATTCTCAGGAGCAAACCATCGGCATGTCTCTGGAGATACTATATCCTCAAGCCTTATCTCCTTGTTATAAAGCTTCTGCTTGCATTCCATCAGTTTTTCGAGGACAGCTAACGATGAGAATATTATTTCCTTGATGCTTTTTTTATACTTT
This sequence comes from candidate division Zixibacteria bacterium 4484_95, assembly GCA_002085375.1. Lineage (GTDB taxonomy): Bacteria > Zixibacteria > MSB-5A5 > UBA10806 > 4484-95 > 4484-95. Next base: position 3,911 of record NATP01000029.1, read on the forward strand.
TCAATACTCCGGGCAACAGCCACCTCCTGTTCCCGATTTAAAATTTTAAACCGTCCGAGATCCCTGAAATATGCCGAGGTGTTGTCCCCACTTACATCCGGCACTCCTATATCTTTATGAGGATGAATACCCTCAATATCAGCCGAACATATTTCGGCAAGGTCAACGGTTTGATCATCTACAAAATCATTCAATTTTATTTCAACATGATCTGGCATTTAAATCACCTTTCCTTTTACCGAATTTTGGATCTTTTGATATTCCAAGATAAGTTTTTCCAAATTTTGTACTTGCCCTTCCTTTTCTGCTTTTGCTATCTCGGCTCTGAGAAAAGCCAGCCTATCAGAGGCTTGAAAGCTTTTAAATTTTAAAATGTATTCTGAAAAAAGTACATCCGGAGGCGCACCACCAACCTCGTTAACAACGATTTCCGTTAACCTGTGCCGAGTTTCATCATCGGGAAATTCCTCTAGAAAATCACCGATCATACCGGAGCTTGAAACCGAACATTCACCATATCTTTCCCCATGACCAATTCCTATTTCCTTTAATTTTTCAAAAATCTTCCTGTTTGTAGATTCACTGAAATTCTCTGCCTTTACTATCCGCATGCTTTGCTCAATATACTCCGGATGAGAAATAACAAATCCTAAAAAAGCACGTTCGAATTTATCCCTACCTGTTATATTAAATTTAGGCTTTGTTTTTTCTTTCCTGTGAGGTTTGACAAACCTATTTTCAGCGGAAGGCGGGAGGTTGAATGTTTCGATTGCTTTGCGAACAAATAAACCAAATTTCAAATCATCATCGATGCCAGCAGCTGTTTCCACCAGTAATTTGATAACATCCTCTTGACGGGAAATAGGCAGGTTAGAGAATTTATCAGGTAAAGAATATCGCACAAACTCAAGATATCCCATTGCCGAATCAATCAGCTTACAAAGCTCCTGTTGCCCCCTTTGTCTGATGAAACTATCAGGATCGGTTCCTTGAGGCAAGCGCACTATTTTAGGTTCCAAACCAGCATTATACAAAATATCAACCGCCCTGAAAGTTGCTTTCATCCCCGCGGAATCAGCATCATATAAGAGCACAACATCCTTGCAGAAACGCGCTAATAGGCTGGCCTGGTTCGGCGTAAAACCCGTACCTGATACCGTGACGACATTCTTTATGCCCGCCTGATATAAAGAGATAAAATCGAAATAGCCCTCGGCTATAATAGCAAAACCATCCTGCCTTATATGGATTTTCGTGAAATTGAGACCATAAAGAACCGAGCCCTTATGATAAATCCTATTCTCAGGTGAGTTCAAATACTTAGGACCCTCTTCATCACTTAAAGCCCGTCCGCCAAAACCTATTGTCCTACCCGAAACATTTTTTATGGGAAACATCAACCGATTGCGAAATTTATCATAATATCCTCTGCTCGATGATAATTTACCATCCTTTTTAACAAGCAAACCAGCCTCAGTACATACTTCAACCGAAAATTTTTCCCTCATAAGTTCTTTATACAAATTATCCCAACCTGCCGGAGCATAACCGATACCAAGTTCATCAATAATGCCGTCTTTTATGTTCCGCGATTTCACGTAGTCATAACCCGGAGAACCTTTTAAATTTTTTACAAAGTAAGTCCGTGCATATTCAATTGCATTGTAAAGCTGTCCCGTGATCGAATCTTTGTAGCCAATCTGTTTTTCCGGTATAGTTATACCAGCCCGCTTGGCTAAAAATCTCAAAGCCTCAGGGTAATCGAGATTCTCGTGACGCATGATAAAATTCACAGCATTTCCTGATGCACCACAGCCAAAACAATAATAAAAACCCTTACCGGGTACCACGGTAAACGAGGGGGTTTTCTCACGATGAAACGGGCACAAACCAACATAATCTTTACCAGTTTTCTTAAGGGTAACATATTCGCTAATCAAATCCAATATATCAGTATCAGATTTGATCCTCTCTACTATATAATCTGGAATGTAACCTACCATAATTAATCTTTTTTTATCTCTACTATAGTCACACCGTATGAACCTTCATCCCAGTTACCCAGACGAAAGGATTTTACACGATGGTGTTTTTTTAAGAATTCCTGAATTTTGGTTCTTAACGTTCCTGTGCCCTTGCCATGAATAACCGAAACGCTATCAAAACCCGCTAAGTAAACATCATCGAGATACTTGTCAAGAATTGGCTGAGCCTCGTCATAGGTTAAGCCCCTAAGGTTTATCTGCATATCAGGCATCGCCTTTTCATAGATTGAATATCCTTTTTGTTGCGCCTTGTAACTTTCATCATCAGCAGTGGCTTTAAATAGACGCCTTAACTCCGTTAAAACTATTGCATTGCCCACGCGCACACGGATTTTGCCACTTCTATCAACCTTTTCAATTACCTCACCGGTAACGTCTATATCAGGTAAATACACTTTTTCTCCCACCTTACCAAAGGCAGCAATCATCCGCGGTGGCGGTTCAATACTCTTAACCTGCTCCTTAATATTCTTGATTTTAACATCTGCTTGATGCTTTACCGCCCTCAAAGCCTCGACTTTCTTTTCAGATTTTTTGGCTGAATCTATTAGCTTTTCAATTTCAGCCTTTGTTTCCAAAATCATCCGTTCCGCTTCTTCGAGAGCCTCTTTTTTAATCCGTTTCTTTTCTTTTTTGATATTATCAAGCTTGTCAGTATAGAGTTGGGCTAAAGATTCATAGGAAAGTTTATGTTCTTGTGCTTTCTGAAGGTTTTCCTCGGTGGCTTTGAGTCTATCTGAAAGCTGATTTATTATTCCTGCTAGTTTCCTTTCCGAACGGTCAATCAGCGACTCTGCCCGATCTGTTATTTTTCCATTTAGACCGAGCTTGCGGGCAGTCTCCACACCATAAGACATACCAGGAACACCAATTCTGAAACGGTATGTCGGTCTCAAATTCCGACGGTCGAAATCAAGTGAACCGTTCTCAACTCCAGCTATATTAACAGCCAGGGCTTTTAACCTGCCGTGATGTGTGGTAACTATGGTAGGAACCTTCCTCTGGGTCAGGTTTTCAATTATTGCCTGGCCAAGAGCAACACCCTCATCGGGATCTGTACCAGCGCCAAGTTCATCTAAAAGCACCAAACAATTACGCTTGGTTTTTTCGAGTGCATAACGGATATTCGCCAAATGGGCTGAGAAGGTCGAAAGCGAAGCCTCCAACGATTGCTCATCTCCAATATCAGTGAATATATCTTTAAAAACCGGCATCGTAGAATCCTCACCTGCTGGTATAAACATCCCCGATTGAACCATCAAACACAAAAGGCCAACTGTTTTCAAAGCTACCGTTTTGCCACCCGTGTTAGGACCGGTGATTACTAATGTAGTAAAATTTTTACCCAGTTCAATATCAATGGGTATGGTTTCATCAGTATTATTTTGCTTGTCATGCCAACGGAGCAAAGGATGATAACCATTTTTAATGTTTATATAATTATCCGTGTTTATCTGTGGTCTATGACAATCCAGTTTTCGAGCAAGCCGGGCCTTAGCCGAATAGATATCAAGCCTGATTAATATACGGATGTTATCTTTAATAGCTTCGATTTCATCTAAAATTGCATCCGTCAAACTCCTGAGAATACAGTATATCTCTTGCCTTTCGGCTACCATTATTTCTCTGTAACTGTTGTTCAACTCAACCGCTTCGAATGGTTCAATGAAGAAGGTAGCACCGGTTGAGGAGCGATCATGTATGACACCTTTTATCTTACCCTTTGCCCCCTCGCGCACCGGCAGAACATATCGTCCTTCTCTAACGGTGATGACATTATCCGAGAGATAGGCTGAATACTTAGAATCAAGATAAGAATTATACTTGGCTTCAAGTTTTTCTCTTGTTTGACGTAATTGTTTTCGAATATCTCTCAACTTAGGTGATGCATCATCTTTGATTTCATTCGGAGGCTGAACTACTCTATTGATTCGGGTAATAATCCCCTCGTTATGTACAAGCTGGCTTGTTAGTTTATTCAAATTCGGATACTTATCATCCAGATGTATAAATCCTTTCACGACATCATACATTTCGGCTACTTTGATAAGTTCAAATGGTTCAAGCACAGCACCATCTGCGGCATGTTTTTCCAGAATCATATTAACATCATCAAATAATAGCGATGGTGGACCACCGTCAAACCGATAAATCTCAAACATCTCCGAAAGACAATCAAGAGAATGCTTTACTTCATCAACGTTAGTTGAAGGCAATACTTCAAACCTTTTTGCCGGTACACTCCAGCAAAAATCATGAAGCTTTTCGACCACTCTGTAAAACTCCAGAACCTCAAGGGTATGGGGATTCATAAGACTTTGAAGATAATAAAATTTCTCCCCTATTTGGCTTAATCCTTATCTCTCCTTTTAGCAAGTTCAGTCGGCTGGCCGAAATACTTGTCGATATTATCGAGTACCCGAATATCTTTCAAGGACATCCCCAATATTTCATTGTTTTTTAACAAAGCCTTGGGTCTGTCAGCATACTCCATGGCTTTCGATCCTAATACACCGCGGGTAACCTTATCGGCGAACCTACCACTCTCAGGATGAAAACGCATGGTCATATCAAAAGTTGTGGGAATCATCATACGTATGGTTGGAGCCGCCCATGATTCATCAATGGACTGATTTAAAGAATGAAACACAGGAACGAAAATGAACATTAAAAAAACCAATGAGAGTAAAAACACACCTTTTAAAATACCAAAAATTCCTCCCCCAACCTTATTAGGGTATCTCAGAGGGGTAATTTTAACCATCATGTAAAAATAATGCCCCAATAACTTGAGGACAAAAAGTGTAAAAATAAAAATGATGGCAAAACAAAAAACATAAAGCAGGCTGGGAGATAAGTTAAACGTTCCTTCGATTTTCATTGCCAGCCAATCGGCATAATTAATGGAGAAAATGATAGCGGAAACAAGCCCTATAAAAGTCGAGGCTTCCTTGAAAAGACCTCTTTTATAGCCGTTAACTAAAGCTATAATAATGATGCCAAGAACAAAAAAATCTATCCAGTTCAAGGCCCCCTCCTTGTCTAACTTTATCCTCCTAGTTTTTTCCGAACCATCTCATTAACCCTACGACCATCAGCTCTACCTATGACCTTAGGCATAATGTTTTTCATCACCTGGCCAAGATCTGCAGGTGTGGAGGCATTAACCTCAGAAATGACATTGCTAACCAACTCCTCCAGCTGGGAATCCGATATCTGCTCTGGTAAGTATCTGCTAATCATCTCAAGCTCTGCCTGCTCACGAGCAACCAGATCATCTCGCCCTCCTTTGGTGAAGCTCTCTATAGACTCACGCCGTTTTTTAGCCGCACTCGACAAAACAACAATACAGTCATCATCCGTTAAATCATGACCCAACTCAATCTGCTTATACTTAAACTCCGATTTCAACATACGTAGAACAGCAATAGCAACTTTATCACCAGCTTTAACAGCAGAAATTAAGTCTTTATTGATGTTATCAATAATACCCATGCGATCAATAAGATGGCAAATACCTTTTACGTGCCTTTCTTCTAGCGGCGTTATGTTTACGCTTCCTGCGATCTGATGGTTTTTCATACTGCTGATGCTTTTTAATATCAGCTAAAATACCAGCCTTCTCACAAGACTTGGTAAACCTTCTTAACGCCCTCTCAAAAGATTCTTCATCGCGAACACGGACAACGGTCATCCATTCAACCCCCTTTCAAAAAGTTTAAATTGTTCGACTTCAATATTAACCTCCTTTTCTTCACAACCTTAAACAAGATAATAAGTTGCAATATATCCGTCAAGTAAAATCTTTAAATAATCACATATTTTTTTTGTTTTTATAACTCACTATAACATAAAGACTTATATCGCTCTTATTTTTATTCATCATCGTTTTTATAATCCTTTATAGCATTTAAAATTATAAATTAATAAATTTTTACATAAAATATCCAATTTATTAATTCAATATTATTCTTTCCGTTTCTTCAAAAGGTAATTAAAGTTAACGCCATTACATAACCTTTATAGATTTTCCCATATTCTTTTATAATTTATATAACGAAATTCTGAAATCTTTTTCGTTTCAACTGCCTTTTTAACAGCACATCCTGGTTCATTTATATGAACACAATCATTAAAACGGCAATGTCTTTGATAATCTCTCATCTCGGGAAAGTAACGCCACAGATTTTCCTTATCAATGCCAGAAAGCCCGAACAATTTTAAACCGGGGGTATCAATTACCCAGCCACCAAAGTCTAATGGATACATTCTCACAGTTGTAGTTGCATGAACACCTTTATCGGTAGATTGAGATACCTCCCTGGTGTGTAAATCCAGCGATGGTTGTATGGCGTTTAAAAGCGATGATTTACCCACTCCTGAATGGCCTGCTAAAGCTGACGTTCTGTCTTTTAAAAATTTCATAAAATCATCAAGGCCAACTTTAGTTTTAGCGGAGGTAAAGGCAACATCATAACCAAGAGAACTCCAGGTTAAAGCATAGCTCTCATAATTATCAGGCGGTACAAGATCAATTTTATTTATGATGATAACCGACTTGAGATTTTCATATTCCGCACTGACCAGAAATCGATCCACCAAACCGGGTTTGAATCTGGGTTTTATAGTTGAAGTTATTATAACAAGCTGGTCAATGTTGGAGGCGATAACCTGCTTCTTTCCATCACCTATAACACCGGGACGGGCCAATAATTGTTTCCTCGGTAGCACACTTTCTATTACCGCCTGACCATTATGTTCTATAGTGAATTTTACATTATCACCAACTGAAATCGGTGAATATTTAAGGTCATTTTTTAGAATTTTCCCTCTTATTGTAGCATCGTATTCTTCACCCCGATAGTGAACTTTTATATATTTACCAAAAACAGCTATTACTTTTCCATCTAAAATATAACTCTACCTCCTCTCGTTGTAAATATCGATAATTTCAAGTCCTATTCCAACAATAATCTTTATTATTGTGTATGCTGTCATCTTACCTCAAAATCATTACAACTTATCCAAAGATCGCTTGAGAAACGTCCTCCCCAATTTCCTTATCCCCGTTTTCCTTTTCCTTTTCAGCACCACTATCCTTTACATATCCGATAGCTTCGTCAGGAAGAGAAACCGTAAAAGTTGTCCCCTTATTTAAATAGCTCTCGATCTCTATTGTCCCCATGTGACCTTTAATTATCTTCTGCACCAGCGCCAAACCCATGCCAGTTCCTTTATCCCTGGTTGTGAAAAAGGGATTGAAGATTTTATTTAAGTCATCCTTTGCGATACCTTTTCCGGTATCGCTAATTTTTACCTTAACCTTCCTTTGTTTCTCGTCATAGCTTACTACAACGGTTAAAACACCATTTTCCCCCATTGCCTGGTAAGCATTCATAATCAGGTTTGAAAACGCATTTTTTAGAAGCATTGGGTCGGCCATTATCTGACGGTTATCAGTGTTATCTTCAAATGTTACTGTTATTTTCTTATTCCGTTGCATATCAACCGTTAGGTTAAGGCATTCTTTCAGTAGTTGACCTACATTTACTTTTGCAGGAACGACATTGAGCGGTTTTACAAAATTTAGAAATCGGCACAACATCTCCTCGGTAGCAACGGATTCAGAGATTATCATTTCTGCAATGGCTAAAGCTCTTCCATTGGGTGGTAATATTTTCTTTAAGAGCTTAACGAACCCCACTATAGCTGTAATTGAATTACGAAGCTCATGAGCAAGCCCCGCCGACATCTCACTCATAGCTGTCATCTTCTCTGTGAAATTAGAAAACTCTTGAAGTTTCTTTATCTGGGTCAAGTCTGTCAGAAGGACTGCTGCACCTATTTTATTGTTATCGTTATCGGATATCAGTGACGATGACAAACCTATCCACAATTTCCCTTTGTTCTTGCAAGCAATCTCGAACTCTATTCGAGAATATGTCTTATTATTCTTCAAAGCATCGTTCAATATCTGCGATATGCGATGTTTTTTCCCAAACAGTTCATTAAAATGTCGTCCCTGGGCATAGTGATGGTCATATCCTATGATCCTTTCCGCAGAGCGATTGAATCGGGTAATAATACCCTGGATATCACATATTATTACCCCAGAGGATATACTTCCCAGGATATATTCATTGTAGCGTGCCAAAGAATCAGCTCTTTTCTCAGAATTATCATACATCGCCTTAAGCAATGTCTCTTTCTCTTTCAATTCCTTAATTACTCCCTGGAATATGCGAACGGCATACTCAACATCGTCGATATCATCAAAATCAATCTGAGGAAGGTTCAATCTACAAGCCTCTTTTTTAATCTTCTTGTATGGATTAAGCACCGATCTTATAAAAAGAAACGCTACAATCAAACCTGCAATTAAACCCAAGATCCTGAAAACCATATCAAAATATGCCAAGCGACGAAGGTTTTTCCCCTCCCTGTTTACACCTGACACAACAATGTAATAAATAATATTTCCGTTTTTATCGTGAACCGGTGCCGTTTTAACTATTTTGTTTTCCTTCTCATCTGGTTGTGATAGTTCATTACTAACCTCCAATAATTTGACGCCAAGGCTATCCTCTATCTCAATTCTATCTATACCCGCCAGAAAAGAAACATCATTCAAGTAACCACCATCAGGTAAACGCATAAAATTCATTTCGATATTTTTCTGAATGAATTCCAGAGTTAATTCCATATTAGAGATGAAACCTTTGTGCTGGGCAAGACGAGCCTTGCCAAGGGAGTATGATGATATAAAATTTAGAGAAAGGAGAAAACCTACAAGCAGAACCAATGAAACCTTTATCTCTATCTCGTAACTATCGGAAAAATGCCATTTTCTTCCCGTCTTTTTCACATATTAATTATCGGCAAGTAATAAACGAGTTAAAACTGATTAACGGCTAATAAATTCCAGATAGTAGCGGATAATCTGCTCTCCCCAATAGAATGCGATTAAACCTGCTATAACAAGATATGGACCGAATGGTATAGTCCGGGCAGAAATTTTATCCTTGGCCGATAATATCAATACCACACCGAATACAACTCCCAGAAAAGAGGCAATAACCAGAACCAGCAGAATGTTTTTCCAACCAAGAAATGCCCCCATCATTGCAGCCAGCTTAATATCTCCACCACCCATGCTTTCCTTCTTAAAAATCCTATCCCCTACCTCTGCAATTGTCAAAAATAATGCACCTCCAATAAAAAAACCGACAAAGGAGTCTAGCCAGCGAAGATGCATGCACGGTAAAAAACTCACAGCCAAGCCTATGATTATTCCAGATATAGTTAAAGAGTCCGGGATTATCCTAAAATCCAGGTCTATAAAAAAAATTATCAAAAACACAGTGGATAGATACAAAGCTACAACAAATATACCCCAGTTGTCACGGCCATGTAGAATAAGATTAAATGCCAGTACATACAAAAATCCATTAGCAAGCTCAACCAGAGGATAACGCCAGCTTATTTTCGCACCACAGTTACGACATTTACCACCTAAAATAACAAAACTGATTAGCGGTATATTATCCAAAGCTTTGATGGGAGACTGGCAGGCTGGGCATCGAGAACGAGGTTTTATAATCGATATCTTTCGTGGAATACGATAAATACAAACATTAACAAAACTTCCCACAATCAAACCAACTAAGAAAACAAAAACAAAAGAGATAATTTCCAACATAATCAAATATTTACGTTATCAAAATCAATCTGTAAATAAAAAAAGGGGACTTAATAGTCCCCTCAAGCTTAACATAGCATTAATCACTGGACAGCGTCGTTTATAGTATTCGTGAGAGTTCCGTTCTGGTTTATTGTCCAGGTATCAATGGTCGCATCATCGTCAAGGTTTGCGGTAGCCTGGCAAGAGAAAGTGTTCACGGCGGCCGTCATTACATAGGTGTAACGAGCTGTAGAACCTATATCAACACCAATTACAGCAAAAGTCGACGGGTTTGCAGCGTTGGCTGTCACACCGTTGCATGCGTAACTGTTAAATTCCTGCCGATAAGCTCTTTGCATCGTATAAATCTGCTTTAAAAGTTGTTTGGCCTCTGATTGCTTAGCCTTGGTTGTTGAACGCATGAACCTGGGAATAGCCAGAGCAGCCAAAATGCCGATGATAACAACCACAATCATCAACTCGATCAGTGTGAAACCTTTGTTACTTCTGTGGAATTTACTCAACATTACTCACCTCACTGGTTTTAGGGTTAATTGTTTCTAATTTTTTTATCGTTACCCATCTCTTTTACTTTAGTTTCATCTCTTGAATTTATCCTCATCACACTCTAATTATTACAAATGCCGTGCCATTAAAATATTTTCACCAAAAATAATAATCGGTCACATATAACATGATTAACGGTATACTGTTACGAATGATATGCAAAAACCACACTTTTATGGATATATTGAGTTTTATTCAAAATATCATTTGCATTTTGCAAAATGCAAAACAATGAATAATGTTTCAAACTGTGTTAAAGAAAATAATGTTATTACATATACGAGGTCATGCGTCACCATTTAAGTATAACTTTTATAATTTATTGAGTTAAACGAGGTTTACAAAATATTAAAAATTGATATAAGCTGGTAAGATACTGTTAGTTAAACATCTTCTCCAGGATCGCTAATCAACGGTTTTCCATCACAATTGAGAATCATCAATCAAATTTGTAAGATTACCGTTCTGATCTATAATCCAAGTGTCAATAGTGACATCATCATCGAGATTGGCTCTGGCTGTACAGGTAAACTGATTCTGCCCAACAACAGTCATAGTATACGTGTACCTTGCAGTTGGCATAATCTCCACTGCCAATAAAGCGTATGCTGTTTGGTTTGTTGCGTCAGCAACAACACCATTAAGACAGTAAGAATCATTCTCAATAAAATAAGCTCTTTGCATAGTGTAAATCTGCTTTAAAACTTCCTTAGCCTCAGATTGTTTTGCTTTGGCTCCGGTTCTCATAAATTGTGGAACAGCCAAGGCTGCCAGAATACCTATGATAACAACCACAATCATCAATTCAATTAATGTGAAACCGCGTTCTGACATTTTCATCATTTTTACCTTTTACCTGCCTTACCCAGAAAGTCCAACGTAACTTTCTCAACCTCACTAAAATACATCTCCGCCAAATCAACTTTACCGTGCGCCTTAAAAAACAACCCATGATTATGAATAAACCATATTATACTTTTAAGTTCTTCATAATCCGTGCCATTCTGACAATAATTCTCAAATCTTTTTATGTTTTCTCCGATAAACATTTTGGACGGCTTTGATTATGAAATATGTATTATATGAGGATGTAAACACTACAGCATCCCGGGTGCATTCATCCACAAGTTTCTTTGAGAGTTCTTTAGCCGAATAATTGTTCGAAAGATCAGCACTTTTGAAATTGGCATATCCCGGAACAACGATTGCGGGGATTCCCGCAAGCAAAAACACAATCGCCCTATATTTTCTACCCATCCATAAAACAGTATAACCAAATCCCACTGCCGAAAAGACCATAACAACGGCTATGGAAAACAAAAGGTAACCGTGGATATCCATGTTTTCATAGTAATATGTTTCATTAAAAATTGTCGA
>NATP01000126.1 GCA_002085375.1 candidate division Zixibacteria bacterium 4484_95
TGTGCTATCGCCAACGTATACAACAGCACCATTTGAAATAATGGCGCTTAACAAGACAATTATCAGTCCAAACCTCATGTAGGATATATATAATTTCGCCTTCTTCAGGTCAATCCGTTTTTAAACTGACACCATTTCAAACAAAAAGGGGAAAAGCCAATTCCCCTTTAATCTCTACTGACAAGTATTATTATATCTAAATAAATCTCAATCCTTCTCAAATGGCTTTTCAAACAGCGAGCTGAAATAGTAATTCGTTACCTTATAAACAAATGGCTTACCTTTAACCATTGCATAAACGTTTTTAGATGTCGTATCGATCATGTTGCCGAACTCAAAGCTTATCGTCTCACCATCGGTGGTGGTTATGCTGGCAATATACTTCGGCTTGGCAAAACCTAATTCAGCCGGGTTATCTAGTATCTTTCCCTTTTTCGGTTTGATCTGCTGCCAGACATATTTTATCGGCTCAAGAGTATCCTCTGTGGCCTGTTCCTTTTTCTCAAACAGGTATTTTTTACGTTTAGCGACAATCTCGATTGATTTAACATCGTCTTTGTTGACATCGGCCATCTTTAGCTCGGTCCACCTATTGACGGGCATTTTCTTTGAGGGTTCAGCCTGCCATACCGCAAAGCGAGAAATGAAATTCTCGTTAACCATATAAACGGTGTCACTATTGTAATTGCGAATAAAGCTCGACCGAGAGGCCTGTTTCACGCCCTTACCAACTAGAAAATGAGCAACCTCTGATGAATCAGGACCTAAAAACTCGAGGTGCAACGCCAAACTATCAGTGATTTCATAGTCATCGAAAAGCTCCGGTTTGGTAGAGCGGATTTCACCCTTGATGTTTTTTGCATCCTGAAGGATTTTTTCGATATCGCTTTGTTTGCCAGGAACATCATAATACGATGAGATAACCCACTGCCCCTCTTTTTTGGCAAATGCTAAACCGGAATCTGGATATTCCTGCTTGTAAACCTTTATGTAACTGACGCTGGAGGGATTCAAATCGGGGAATAGTTGAATGAAGCTTTCCGTTGCACTTTTCCTGCCGGTAGATAAATTTTGAATTATATAGACAATTATAAGAACCCCCAGAACCGACAACAGAACAATAAAGCTCTTGTTTCTCATTTAACTCACCTCATAAAGTTGATTGTTCGAGCAAACGATGATAAGCCTCTCGCCTTTGACGTCTCATCATGTATCGCACAATGCCAATCACAATTAAAATCAAAGGCACTAAAATAATCACGAAAAATCTCCAAAACATCTTGGCCGCAGCCGTAGTTTCATCGATAAACCTTGTTGTTATCATCTTTGTTCGGACATTGATGAGATCATTACCCAAAACAAGGGCATCGACCGAATTAAGCATCAAGAGGGCATTACCAACCGCTCCTACGATTTGATCTGAAAACATTTCCCCACATCCAAATAATATCATCTTACCGGGAGATTTTTTAATCTTTACAGGTTCGTTATTGACCCCGGTAGTGTCCGATTGGCCAGGCCATTTGGGTGGTGGTGTATTCTCATAGGCATCGGGAAATTGACCAGTAACAAGAAGTGCCAGAAACTGTGGTCCCAACATTTCATGATTTTTAGGATCGATATCTTCAGGAGTAAGTGCCCCGGCGGAGAAAGGAACGGTCCAGGTCCTTGGTGATGACGTGCAAAGTACTTTACAGTCAAGGCCCAGCTCCGACAGTTTGCTCTCATCATATTTTAAACTACTACCCCAGAGATACAACAAGCTAGAAATCCTGTTGGTGATTGATACTTCCGAGTTCAACTCTTTATCGGTAACTTTAATCTGTATAGGCAGTTTTACCGGTGTTTGAACGGTTGTAGTCAAAAATCCACCTATGGTCTGCCTGGTGGGAATCGAGAGCACCTCCTGATTTGCATCCATCAGTATATCATCGTTGACTGAAAGGCCATAGTGCTCGAGAAGGTCATTGACTCCCGGACGGTTAGGCGAGGGTACAACCCTAATACCAGCACCACGTTGTGGCATATAATTAAAGCTGTAGTTCTGTATCCCCATTATCACATTCTTACCGGAGACGATCGCTCTGTTTATCTCCCAGCGCTGCCGGTCAGAGAGGTTTCGGGGAGACAATACAATCATCAGGTCAAAATCATCAGGCAATGGATCCGATTGAGTCATCTCTGTCCTGATGACCTCATAATCCTCGTTTTGGAGGATTTTAGCAACGCTGGTGAATCTATCCTCCTTTTCAGGTATGTCCTGACCCATTTGCCTTAAATATCGTTGCATGCGCGGATCCTGCTGGGAGATATCATAAGGTGCAACTAATACTACTCTGGGTTTCTTATCCATAGTCATCCTAAATATCTTGGATAAGAGCTCATATTCAAGATTGGCGAGGTTTTGAGGGGTAACCTGAGGAATGATTTGATCTGGTTTATCAAGGTATGAGATAGCAATGGCGGAATAAATCCTTTTTATACCAAAAGAATCTTTCTCAACCGTCCGAGTATCAAACGGATACACACCCTTTTGCTCGAGAGTCCCAACCATATCGACATCGGCCGTAGGGTCAATAACCTCGAAGCGGAAGCGGTCTGAAACAACCTCGAACTCACGTAAAAGGTCTGTGACTTCCTGCTCGATATTCTTCATAGCCGGAGGCATCTTCTCCCTAGGAGAAACATAGTAACGAACAGTTATTGGAGCATCCTTGAGTTTTTTGAGAATATTTTTTGATGCTGGACTGATTGTGTAAATTTTCCCCTCGGTAAGGTCAAATCGTCCTAAATGTAAATTGCCAGCGACCAGGTTCAACATTATGGCTACGGCTAAACCAATTATCGCATTAACAGCAAACCTCTTCTCGGCCAGCCGGCGCATTAACTGTTCGACCGTTACAGAATTTAGCCACAAAAACAAAACTGTATATGAAGCGAAATATATTATGTCTCGTATATCAAGCACACCTCGCTCTATTGATGAGAAATGGGTAGCTGTTCCAACAGATTGCATCAGAAATGAACCTAGACCACCAAACCAACCGTCCAGAACTATGGCGATATAGTCAGTTCCAAGCATGTAAAACACAAAGCAAGCTACCATGCTTAATATGAAGGCTATAATCTGGTCTTTGAACAAGCCCGATATAAAAATACCGACTGAGAGGTAAAACGCTCCCAGAAAAGCGGCGCCTAAATATCCCCCGAAAATAGGTCCTATATCAGGATTGCCCAGAAAGAGAATCATTATCGGGATGACAATAGTACCAGCAAGAGATACCAGATAAAATAAAAAGCTGGCTAAAAATTTGCCAACAACCAGTTGACTCCCGGTAATGGGAAATGATTGTAAAAGGGCTATTGTACCGCCCTTGGCATCCTCCGACCAGAGACGCATCGTCACCGCTGGAATAAAAATGATAAGGGATATTGGCAAGAGGGCAAAAAATCCGCGCATATCAGCAGTCCCAGCAAGGAAAAACGAGGTCATGAACAAACCGCTGTTAACCGCTAAAAAAACAATAATAAATATGTAAGCTATGGGAGCGTTAAAATAGGCGACAAACTCACGTATGAATATGGTTTTTATGTTTTTCATTTTCCTGCACTCTCCTTGGTCAGTTGGATAAAGGCCTGCTCGAGACTTGATTTGCTGGGGGAAAACTCCTTTACCAACCAACCTTCTGTTTTAACCTTCTCCGAAATGGCTTTCCAGTCCTTCTCAAAATCGGTGCTAGTGATAATGAACCGGCTAAATTCTCCATCACCACCTGTATATTCAAGGTGAATATTCCCATTAAAATCCTTAAACGAGGCTTCAACTTTCCGCCTCTCTGCTTTTATTTCAAGAACATAACCTTGGTTCTCACCAGCCATCTGCCTGAGTTCATCAGGAGTGCCATCAGCTATGATTATTCCCTCGTTGATAATGACTATTCGGTCGGATATGGCCTCAACCTCCTGTAAAATATGTGTGGAAAATATAATGGTCTTGTGAGCTGAAAGCTCCTTAATAAGTTGCCGTATGCCAATAATTTGAAGAGGATCAAGCCCCGAGGTCGGTTCATCCATGACCAATACTTCAGGGTCATGTATCAAGGCCTGAGCCAATCCTACTCGTTGACGGAATCCTCGTGAAAGCTCACCGATGGGGCGGCGAAAAACCTCCTTTATTTTGCAAGAGTTAACCACCCAATCGATCCTGGACCTCAAACGATTGTTATCAAGACCTCGGCCTTTACCAACGAACTCCAGATATTCTACCACCTCCATGTCGTTGTAAAGAGGAGCTGTCTCCGGAAGGTATCCTACCTTTTTACGCACCTCTATCGGGTCTTCAAGGATGTCGATTCCAGCAACAGTAACCGTGCCATCAGTAGGAACCATCTGGGTGGTTACAATTTTCATACAGGTAGTCTTACCAGCACCATTAGGCCCCATAAGCCCCATCACCTGGTTGGAGGAAGCGACAAAGGAGACATCGATCAAGGCCTTGGTTGTTCCGTAATTCATATAAAGATTTTTAACTTCAACCATCCATCACTCCTTTTATCATTGTTAAACACACCCACAAAAACCGATAGCCCAAATTGTTTTTTTTTACTTATAGGGCCAATTATTGTTCATCAAAAATATTATTTTTTCACCATTTAGCAAGAAAAAATATCTATGAATTATGTCCTCTCTCTTTAGTTATGCTTTGTTTTTTTCTAAATCCCGTGCTTGACTCAAATAACCATATCCTTTATCATTGTTTTATGCAAATGGCTGTAAAGTTGACCATTGTTATTATGATAACTTTCTTTTTGTTTGCCTATGCTATCCCTGCAGACTACGACAATCCTAATCTTTTCGACCGGTTAGATCCAAGGTTGCCCGGCCATAGAGCTATCCTCCTTTCACGCTTGCAGGTAGCTTCGGGAAACATACCGTCGGTAGATTATAAGCAGTTAAGTAGAATAAGCCAAAGAGGTTTAAACAGAGAATTTTTTAATTTTCTCAAAAAGCCGAGAGCATACCCATTCAATTTTACGAAAGATGACTTCAGGTTCTCAGCCGGTTTTCAAATCAAAGAGGACTGGCTGGGCATTGCTGAAGGTGGAGAAAGTATTAGCAACTTACAAACAGTTCTGACAATTAAGGGTAAGGCAATTCTGAAAGATAAAATAGAATTTCACCAGGATTTAACATTATTCCGCGCCGATAGCACTGAAAATCTCAACGATATCTCAACTACCGGTGAATTCTTAAAAGATCCACTGCTCTCTTATCCACTGGCTGGTCGTGGACCCGTAGCCTCAAGCCAAAACATCTTGGATGTACAAACTGACAGAGCTTTCATCAAAACCGAGCTTTACGGTATCGGCATCCAGTTTGGCAGAGATCGATTACAGTTCAAAATAGGGTATCATTCAGGTTTGTTGTTTTCAGGTTTGACACGTCCAGTGGATATGTTTTACAAGCTGGATTATAATGTCTGGCGATTTAGTTTTACAGCTTTATCAGGTCAGTTAACCGATGCTGGTAAAAGATACATGTCTGCCAAAAGGGCAACTCTCAGATTAGCCCATAATCTTCAAATTGGGGCTACCGAGGCTGTTGGCTTTGCTGATGATCCAACCGCTTATATCAACCCTCTTATGTTGTTTTACCTGATCCATCGCCACCGCCCCAACAACCAGGATAATTTATTGGCTTCGTTCGATATATCATATACACCAATGAAAAATCTCAATCTTTACGGTGAATTTCTTGATGATGATCTTATTCTATTCGAAGGGGGCGCCTCAAAATACGGTTTTTTATTTGGTTTGTATAAATCCCAACTGTTTTCTGAAAGGGTCGACTTAAGACTTGAGTATTCGCATGTAAGAAAATGGACCTATACCCATGTCAGCCTGATAAACGCCTGGGAGTATCGTGGTCAGCCATTCGGTTTCTGGCTTGGCCCTGACGCCGATGAGCTATTCGGACAATTAAATTTCTTTCTATCGCCCTCCTCGGTATTGAAAATAAACTTTGATTATGTGCGTAAGGGCGAGGGCGATATGTATCATCCTTATGAAGAAGAACATGGGGACAAATCGCCTCCTTTTCCTTCCGGATTGGTCGAAAAATCGACAGGCTCCTGGTTTGATGTAAGACATGAGTTTTCC
>NATP01000127.1 GCA_002085375.1 candidate division Zixibacteria bacterium 4484_95
CGTGCCAAAAATAATATTAGCGGCTGATTATCGTACGGATGGTTTTTTTAAAGTCGGTTTAGCTTATGCCCTAAATCAAGCGGAGACAGGAGTAAGCTCGAGGTTTTCCGAAAGTGATTTTTTAGGGGGGAGTTTTTACTACAACCAGGGACCGGTTACTAGAACCGAGTCAATTTTTTCAGATAAAAGAATTGGAAAAGTAAAAATAGATAATTCGCTTACGGAGGAGGTTCGAGCCCGGGGGTTTTTCCGTCCAAGACGAGTACCATTGTTAAGGATATTGGAAAATATCCAGAAAGCGACCGACGATCCGGGAATCGTCGGTTTATTTTTAGATATCGAAAATTTTCCACTTGGTTTTGCCTCGGCTCAGGAGTTAAGATCGGCTATAACTAAATTTCGCGCTTCCGGTAAAAAAGTTGTCGCTTTTATCGACGTGGCTGGAAACCTTGAATATTACATCGCCTCAACTGCTGACGAGGTTTACTTATCCCCATCAGGTTATCTTGAGCTAAAAGGTTTAAAAGCAGAGTTGATTTATCTGGCTGGCACCCTAGAGAAAATCGGGCTATACGCTGATTTTGTAAGTATTGGACAGTTTAAAACCGCACCAGAGATTTTAACACGCAAGACTATGTCGGAAGCGGAAAGTCTTCAGACCAGTGTCCTGCTTGATGATCTGTATAACCAGATGATCTTTGATATCGCCACAAACAATGGAATTTCTGAAGAGAAGCTCAAGTCTCTTATCGATACGGGACCTTTTTCACCAAAAAGCGCCATAAGTGCCGGCTTGGTTGATGGGCTTGTTTTTAAAGATGAAATTTTAAAAAATTCGGGTGTATACTTTTCGAGAAAATATAATTTTGAAGAGCTTTCCCAAAAGTATAAGTATGAATTTTTCACAGATTACTGGAGCGAGCCGGCCAGGATAGCTGTTGTTTATGCTAATGGTGATATGGTGGGAAAACATAGCCATGATGAGCCTTTTATCGGCCGGACTATGGGCGAAGAAACTATAGCCAGCGCTTTGCGGAAAGCCCGCACCGATAAGGATATCCGGGCGGTGGTCCTGAGGATCGATTCACCGGGAGGAGATGTCTTTGCCACTGATGAAATTTACCGTGAGTTGAAAAAAATTAAAGATAAAAAACCACTGGTAGTGTCTGTTGGTGACGTGGCTGCTTCCGGAGGATATTACATTGCCTGTATTGGTGATGATATTTTAATGATGCCGGGCGCCATTACCGGCTCTATTGGTATTTTTATGGGTAAACTGGTTGCATCGGGTTTATATGATAAAGTCGGTGCTAATAAGGTAATTTTAAAAAGGGGTAAACATGCGGATATCCGTACCGATTGGCGGTCCTTAAACAAAGAGGAAAAGGAGCTTGTTTACAAGCAATTGAGTGAGTTTTACGATGATTTTATAAGTAAAGTAGCTGGCTGGCGCAAGATGCCGAAATCGCGTGTTGATTCGCTGGGTCAAGGGCGTGTATGGTCAGGTCAGAGGGCGGTGGAGATAGGTCTGGCCGATAGCTATGGCGGTCTTCTGGAGGCGATAGAGCTGGCCGCTATAAAAGCTGATATCGATCCCGATTGTCCTATCAAGCTGGAGATATTGCCTGAATACAAATTTGATATTCTAAAAGGTTATAAAACAAAAAAGAACAATTTGGCTGATGTTTTAATCGGTAAGGTTCCCGGGTTGATTTTATTATCTTATCTGGATGAGTCATCATATTTTTATCGGTTACCATATGAAATAAAGATAAGATAGATGGATGTCAGGATGTTGCAATTTGAGGTAGCAGGAGCTGTATTAGCCTGCATTATTCATAAACTTTTTTCATTTTAGGAAGTGGCTTGGGCATCTTGTCTAAGAATCACTCTTGACAGGAGTCGGAGTTACTGCATTGCCGACGATTAAATTCTTTAAACAACTCAAAAACACACTATGACTTTGATTGGTTCTGCATCCTTGAAATTAACATATTACAGTTCAATGAACTGGCAGCCTCTTGTTAATTATCGTGCAGTCGGGTGGCTTAAAGAGCCATATGACCTCACCCGACTGTAATCTGTCAGGTCAGGCGACCTGACAGCACTGAAATATACCTCATCCGCAATGGTCATGACACTATATAATAGAACTTTAATCTGAAATTTCCAGTTCAGTCAGGTCGTAGCAAAGCGTGACCTGACGATTATTATCGCATTAAACTGGCAGTTCACGGTCATTTTTACCTACGAACTGCCAGAACTGTGGAGTTATTTAAAAAAAGGTTATTTGATACATCAACGATATTCTACAAATCTTATCTTAAGTCTTTTTAGCGCATTTAAAATAGAACCGACCTGCTTATCAAAACTTCCCCGGCCAAGCATTATGTGTGTGGCGTCGGCGTAGGTCTCGCCCCAGGTTGGATCCATAAAGATCCACCTGCCGATGTATACCTCGGTCCAGGCGTGGAAAACGAAACCGCCACCATCAGGCCAGTAAGCGATTCCACCTACGGTTTGTGAGGGGATACCTGCGGCGCGAAGGAGGGCTACTGCCAGGGCTGAGTGTTCGCCGCAATCACCCTTTTGGGAATGAAGGGTTAAAAGCGCATTTGAGATATCGGGAGAAAACTCTTTTTTTATGTTATTGTAAACCCAGTTGTTTATCAGCTGAGCGGCCTTGAAGGAGTTTGTCTCATCTTTGATGATCTCTCTGGCAAGCTGGATTATTTCGGGGTTGTCTGATTGAATAAGCATCTCAGGCTTTAAAAATTCAGCAAAGTTGTCATCGGCAAATGGAATATTTTGTATATGTATATCTGATATGCTCCTTGAAACCGTGATTTCAGCGCTGTCGGCCTTAAAGATTTTAAATTTTTGCCATTCTGATTCGGGTATTGAAGAGACGTCATAATTTGTAATTATGTAGCTGGCTTGTTTAATAACTGTTGGATTTTCGGGACCATTTTCAGCCGGTATCAGATTATCTGTTAATATGTCATAGCTTGATTTTATCTTTTTAGCCAGCATTTCAGGTTCAGCTTTCATCACCAGACCCGCAGAGGCGAGCTCTTCTTTGATAATATGACCATTACGGTCAATTGTGATATCGCCAGCGATGCCTAATGAAGGTATACTGTCGCGAACTGTGTAAACATAAGTAGGCACTCCATCGAGAATAAACCGATCATGTTGTTTTACAGTGCATATATGTTGTATTTTATCTATCAGCGGTGGTTCAACCTCGAATGTATCAAACTCAAACTTGTCCCCCGGTTTCATAGAACCAGCTACTGCCAGCATTTCCACTTTTACAATTTCATCAAGAGTTTCAAGAGGCAGGTCAAAGCTCTTTGATGTTTTATGGCCAGCGATGTCAATTGTGATATCATATTCGATATCTCCAGCTTTACCCTCAACTACTATATCTCCTGCAGGGTTAGTTACTAAAAACCTGCTCGATACCAGTTGAGCATTTTCGCCCTCATATGTTCTTGTTTCTGAAGTCTTCATGGTTATTGCAGTATTATGCATTGTGAATGTGATAACCATATCCATAGCCATTCCCCAGCGAGTTTCTTTCTCTTTTTCGAGCGTGATCGACATATAACCAATCTTGTTATTTTCCATATAGATTCCATACCATCGTGTGCCCAAGAATCTATCGAAACGGTCTGATGATGAATCGGCGATGGCGATGAGTGATATTGATAATACAATAGTCCAGATTATTAGAGTTGTTTTCGTTGTTTTACTCAATTTAGCAAGATTTGAGGTTATTGCAAGGTTCGATTTAATTTACTAAAAAACAGCTGAAACATTTTAGTATGTCATAGGTTGTTATAAAAATAACATTACTCGGTTTCACAGTTTTAATTGGTCGCCTTAAGTTTTTCGGTAAGCGCCGGTACGAATTCGAACAGGTCTCCTACTATTCCGTATGTGGCAACTTTGAATATGGGAGCTTCAGGGTCACGATTTATAGCAACGATCGTCTTGGATGATTGCATCCCAACCAAGTGCTGGATGGCGCCTGAGATACCACAGGCAACGTATAGTTTTGGGTTAACGGTCTTACCGGTTTGTCCAACCTGGTAGGCATAGGGTATCCATCCAGCGTCAACAGTGGCACGTGAGGCGCCAACCGCTGCACCAAGAACCTCCGCCAACTCGCGTATCAGCTTGAAATTTTCCGGAGCTCGAAGGCCTCTACCGCCAGAAACGATGATATCAGCATCAGCCAGGCCTATGGATTGACCACTTTCAGAAACTTTCTCTTGGATTTTTGCCCTGGCACCATGTTTTGATGCAGCAAAAGTGAATTGTTTGATATCGCCAGAGCGACTCTCATCGGGAACAGCATCGCTAAATGCCTTAGGCCGTATGGTTACAATCTGCGGTCCCGTACCAGCAGGCATTACCCTGAGGATTGCCCTACCCCCATATGCGGGCCTTGTGGCTAATATATTATCGCCATCCCATTCAATTTGGGTCACATCGGGAACCAAACCGGAATTAAGCATTGCTGCCAGCCGAGCAAAAAGCTCTTTACCAACAAAACTTGCCCCACCTATGATGGCCTTGGGTGCTTCTGTTTCGACAATATCAGCAATTATCTTAGCGTAACTTTCATCTATAAAATTTTCAACCTCAGGAGAATCACATATGTAAACTGTATCAGCTCCAAGCTTGATGAGCGTATCAGCAATACTAACGATATCTTTACCTATGGCGACTGTTTCTACGGTTAATCCTTTCTTATCGGCCATCTGTTTGGCCACACCGATAATTTGTTTGGTCACAGGCGCAATCTCATTACCCTTCAATTCGGCAAACGTCAGAATACTACCCGCCATTTATGTCTCCTTTCTTAACTGACCGAGTATCTCGAAATATATTTCATCGAATCCTTTTTTAAATTTGCTTGCCACTCTGGCTACAACCTCAAATTCAGGAAAATATAATACCTTTTCATTAAATTTGGCAAGCTTTACTGGTATTTCACCATACTTTGTATTAACGGTTTTCTCCTGGCGAGGTAATAACCAACGCTTGATTCGACTTCGCCTAAGGCCAAGAGTACCCCCTGAAGAGAAGATTATCCCTGCCATTTCGACCTCTTTGTTTATTGGGCACAGAACCGATAATTTCTGGGCAGGTCGATTTTTTTTCATTTGGATTGGTGTTATAAAGACATCAAGGGCACCGGCTATGAAAAGGTTATCCATAAGGTAACCTAACTGTTCAGGTGGTGTGCGATCGAAATTAGTCTCCAGAAGAGATACCTCATCCTGATGCATTCCCCGTTGAGTTGTACCAATGGATAATCTGAGAAGATTTGGCAAGTTGTCGATATCTTTAGAACCTGCCCCATAACCGATGATCTCCGGAATGAAGTTCTGTGGCCTATTAGCGGTACTTAGTGTCGTCAAAACTGCTGCACCTGTTGGGGTGAGGATTTCCTGTTCTACATCGGTATATTTTATAGGGAACCCACACACAAGTTCGCCTGTGGCTGGTGCTGGAACCGGCATAGTGCCATGTTGGGTTTCGACCGTGCCATGGCCCACTGTTAGGGCGGAACAGTAAAGCTTTTCTATGCCGAGCACTTCGAGTCCGATAACTGCACCGCAGACATCGAGAATGGCGTCAACCATACCGACCTCATGAAAGTGAACCTCTTCCAAAGGTTCACCGTGAACTTTGGCCTCGGCCAAGGCAAGGCGGCGGAAGATATTTATCGATCTCTCCTTGACATGGTCTGTTAAATCGGATTCATCGATAATTTTTTCGATATCCCCAAGGTGCCGGTGAGTGTGGTCCTCATCTATTTCGACAATAAATCTAGTGGCAGTAATATGATGTCGAGAGGTTTTTTCAGTCTTTATCCGGTAGCCCTT
>NATP01000128.1 GCA_002085375.1 candidate division Zixibacteria bacterium 4484_95
AGTCAGACCGGTAACCCTTCTCTACCTCGATAAGAAATTCTGGATTACCACAGGAACTGATAATGCCAAAGTAAAGCAAATTAGAACCAATCCCAAATGGAATTTTGTTTGTTAATTGACGAACAAAAAAACAAGGTTACATAAGAGGCTCGGGAATGGCAAAAATTATACAAGATTTAAAAATAAAAACTGAAATAGCAGAAAAATGCGATTTTTTCAGTAGTTATTTTAAAAGCCCTGACGACCCGAATTATACGCTATTAGAAATGCAACTTGCTGATATTGAATATCTAAGACCAGGTGAAATGTATGCACACAAGTTTAATTTATGATGTTGTTGTAACGTTGCGTAACAGAGATAATCATTTCCATGTTATGGCAGGTCGTAGCGAATTATGGTCTGCTGGTAAAGTATAAAAAAGAGAAAATATCTGTCAGGTCACGCCCCGTAGTCTACGACCTGACAGAACAATAATATAATTATTTAAGCATCTTTTCTATGCGGAACCCGACCCATCAAACTCACCCCCCATACCACCACCAGCGACAGGAAAAAGCCAGGAACAAGTTCATATAAGGTGTTTGATAAAACCGGTATATTTTTCCAGATTATAACTGTCACAAAACCGACGATCGCTCCGGCGATGGCGCCGGTTGAGGTGGCTTTTTTCCATAACAATCCCAGTATAAGTGGCGGGCCGAATGCCGCTCCCAAACCAGCCCAGGCATATAGCACAAACGAGAATATCACCCGATTTTTTGTAAGCGCTAAAAGCATCGCCAGAAGGCCCAGCACACCTACCGCAAGCCGATCTATCGTTATAACATGGCGCGAGTCTAAGTCCTTGCCGGTTAGCCGTGCGTAAAGATCATGCGAAATCGATGATGAAGCTACCAACAGCTGGCTATCGGCAGTGGAACATATAGCCGCCAGCACCGCCGCCAGCATCAAACCAGCAATAACACCCGGCAGAAGTTGTATGGAGATGATTGGTAGAGCCTGCTCGGCATCGCCAAGAGTGCCGAATACTGCCCGGCAACCTAAACCTAAAAACACCGCTCCGGTAAATACAAATACACCCCAGACCATGGCGACAAAGCGTCCGCGCTTGATAGAGGCTTCATCTTTAGAAGCCATGAACCGGATTATTACATGGGGCTGGCCAGGATAACCAAGCCCTATACCAAGCCAACCGATAACCAGACCCAGCGCCAGAAATCCAACCCTACTGCCTGTAATTCTCACAAGATTTGGATCCTCTACGGCAAGTTTGCTGAAAACCTCCGAAATACCACCAGCATGGGAAATAACCAGTATCGGTAAAAAAACCAAAGCCAGCCACATCAATAGACCTTGGATAAAATCAGTCCAGGCTACCGCTCTAAAACCTCCGGTTATGGTATACACCAACACTATCGCCGCCCCGATTAAAACACCAACAGCGTATTTGACATGGAAAACCGCCTCGAATGCCTTACCGGCCGCATTGAATTGAGCAGAGACATAAGTCGTCATCATGAAAAATATAACGACAACTGAAATCCAGCGTATGGTTAGTGCTTTGTCATTATAGATAGAGGCAAGAAAATCAGGTATGGTATAAATTTCGTGAGTCTTAGAATATCTGTTCACAGGGCGGGACATTACCCACCAATTGAAGATATAACCTAAAAGACATCCCGGCGCTACCCAGATAGCAGCCAATCCCTCTGTAAAAGCTGTGCCCACAAGACCAAGTGTTACCCAGCCTGACTCTGATGAGGCTGAGGCGGACAAAGCGGTTACCCATGCCCCAAGTCCTTTACGGGCAAGAAGATAATCAGCGGTTGAACGTGAGGCATATTTAGCCGAATACAGTCCTACCGTAACTATGGCAACCGTATATAGTATAAAAGATACTGTAAGCGTCCAGGATACCTCCATTGAAAACCTCCGGTAAATTTTGTCTTTACATTGTACACTAAAGGTCTAAAATTTTAAATTATGTAATTCTACTATGTTATGAAAAATACGGCAATCGTTTTTATTTTCAGTTGTATTATTAAAGATGATAATATATATGTAAAAAAGATTAATACATCTTTTATATTTTTTCATTACTGTCCGGACTTTCTATAAATACAAAGCTTGTAATTGTCATTCCCGCGAAAGCGGGAATCTATATTTTAATGTATTTTGTTCAATCTCTATCACTTAAAACCAACATATAAATCATAAATCAGCATGGATTCCTGCCTACGCAGGAATGACATTTTTCGTATCTAAAAATATAATCCATAATCTTTGTAAATATTTATCCATAATACAATAACTCTAAGACCTTGTTACAAAATCAGTTAATTTTTACTAATATTTTGTAATCTTTAAAATATTCATCTTGCTCTTAAAAAAAACCTGACAGTAGTGATATTTTTTATATTTCACAGCATTTCAATTGCAAAACAAAACCGGGGATATAAAACCCCGGCTTATGAAAATATTTATGTTCCTTATGGAAACTACTCGATTATCGTTATACAACCCTCCGGACAACTTTCAACGGCATCGCGGACACATTCCTCAGAATCCGGTGGCACTACATCAACGATAACCTTAGCCTTGTCATCTTCCATCTCGAAAACATCAGGACAGAGATCGGTGCAGATGGCATCACCGCTACATAGTTCTCGATCGATTTCGACCTTCATTTTTCATCCTCCTGGTTTACTTAGCAACCCCAGTCCTAAAAACAGCATTTCAGACCGGGATGGTTTATTTTCAATTTCGCCGGCGAATATAGTTGCCAATGCCTGTTCTGTCAAGTATTACAAGGATAAATTTACAATATTTTTTATCTTGGATAAAATTATATAGATTACCATTTTAAATAATTGAATATTTTACCCGTAGCCTTGTATAATATTACTAAAAGAAAGGAGATATAACATGGAATATTTAGATAATTTTGATAGACGTTTATCGTCGTTTGTCTGGGCATCTGGCTGGACATTTCTTATTGCCATTTGTTTTAACTTCTTAATGTTCTTATGGTTCTCATTACTAGCCGGCGGCTGGCTTGAACATCTTTATATATTCTCGATATTTCCAATAAACGAGGCAGCAGAATATTTTCTCAAAGTAAAATTAACTACTGCCATAGTCGGGTTAGTATTTATAGCCTCTTATCTCTGGCGAAAGAAATACCGCTCGATAATGAAAATATCCTTCGATAAGTAAACATTTCCGACCGTTTAAATATCCTCTAATGTTCGCCTGGAACCTTTCCTGCCAGGTTATTCCAGATGAAGATACCGAAACAATTTCCAGAACTGGTTTTTTTATTTTTAAAATATTTCGGTTTGCTGAATACTTTAAGATGATTATTATATGAATATTTATTATCGGTAAAGTGCGAATTTTTGATAATCCGCAATTTGTGGAAAGTAAAGAACATGGGAGAAAACATGGAGATCGAGGAAGCTATTAAAATGGCAATTGAACACGAGGAAAAAGTGTTTGGTGTTTATACTCAAGCAGTAAAAACCGCAAATAGTGATATCGGGAAGCGTGTTTTCAAAACGCTTGCTGATGAAGAACAAAACCATGTAAATTATTTAAAGGCCAGGCTTGAACAATGGCAAAATACCGGCCAGATGAAAGTCGAGAAATTGAAAACGATAATCCCATCGAAAAAAGTCATTGATGAAAATATTAAGAAGCTAAAGGGGCATATGAGAGACCACAACCACGGCTCCGAACTGCAGATGCTGTGGAAAGCTCTTGATGTTGAAATCGAGACCAACAGATTTTACAAAAAAATGGTGGATCAAATCGAGGGGAAATATCAAGAGATGTTTACTCGATTCTTAGAGATAGAAGAAGGTCATCTGGCTTTAGTTCAAGCCGAAATTGATGCCATCACAGGTATGGGTTTTTGGTTTGATTTCAGAGAATTCGATCTTGAGGCAAATTAAACAGTTTTTTTGTGGGATTCATAGATATTGCCTCAACAGGTATCAAAGGTGTTATGTTTTTGCTTCCACCCTGATTATAGAAGATCTGTTAAGCCCTTTTAAAAAGAGCCGGACAGGAGTGACTGATTATTATATTTAAGTTATGCAAATAAAGACATTCTCGGTCGAATCGAAAATCGCTATCCTTGAGAAAAACATCCCGGTAGCGCTGGCAATGCTGAAGGACTGCACTGTCTGCCCGCGGTTATGCCATGTTGACCGCACAAATGATGAATTGGGCAAGTGCGGTGTACCTGCTAAGTTGAAAGTATCATCAGCTAACCTTCATTTCGGTGAAGAGCCGCCTATATCTGGAAAGCGAGGCTCGGGCACAATATTCTTATCGGGCTGTAACTTAAGATGCATTTATTGTCAGAACTATCCCATAAGCCAATATCGCCATGGCGAGTTTTACTCAGTTGAACAGGTGGCAGCGATGATGCTTGCTCTTGAAGAAAAAAATGCACATAACATAAATTTTGTCACCCCGACACATTTTGTTCCGTTGTTAATGAAAGCCATGCTTTACGCTTACAAATCGGGATTGACTCTACCGATCGTTTACAACTCATCCGGTTATGATTCGATAGATATGCTTACGTTACTTGATGGGGTTATCGATGTTTATATGCCCGATATGAGATATGCTGACCCTAAGAATGGTTTGAAATATTCGGGTGTGCCGGATTATCCTGAGGTCAACAGGGCGGTTATAAAGGAGATGCACCGCCAGGTAGGGATCTTACAGGTTAACGATGGTATAGCCAGTCGAGGTCTTTTAATCAGGCATTTGGTATTGCCCGGGAGGATTTCCGGCTCTAAAAAAATTTTTAATTTCATAGCCAGAGAGATATCATCAAAGACTTATGTTTCAGTGATGAGCCAGTACTTCCCGGCTTACAATGCATATAGCTACCCTCATCTTTCAAGACGTTTGACTAAACCCGAGTATGATGAAGTCTTGATCGATTTTGAAAGAGCTGGTCTTTCAAACGGTTATATTCAACCATACTTGGCCTGAGAGTTAAAAAAGCCGGAGTTGTGTTTTCCGGCTTTTTTTAATTTGTATACAGATTTTCATTAATACTAATTGGGCTGATAATAGAGGTTAGGTGAGTTATTGATTTTCTGACTCCAGTTCATCCTCTGCACCACATTAACAATTGGCGTACCAGGAGGCAGATTATTCATGTCAAGTAGGTCAGGGTCAAAAGCCCAATCACGGTTTGGGGCAGTATAATAGGAACCATAGGACCAGCGTGCATTCGATTGACGGGAATACCAGAGGTCAACTGCCGCACCTCTCCATATAAAAGTTTTACCAGACCATTTTTCTAAAAATCTGGGAAGGTTCTCGAGACCACCGTTGTAATTATGTCCAGGTGCTCCTGTCTCGGTGTTGCCGGTCATGTAGCAAGCGTTGACCTGAGTATTGGAGGCTATTCTATTGCTAAGGTAATCCCAGCTTCTTGAATCATCCCAGTTATTAGATAAAATGGTTAGAGCATCGGTAAGCAGTGATGCGGGCTTTTTATCGATGGTATTGTAGTCCCCTAAGGTATAAAGTGGATTATCAGTGGCAATCGTTAGAGCTCCAGCCAGACTCTGGCCATTTACTAATCTTATTGCGCTTACATAAGAACTGTTATAGGTTATCGAGGAGTAGATTATACCGTTGTTGGGGAAGTAACTGGAACTGTTCAGTTTTGCGATATCGAGATCCAGAGAGTAAACATCTTTTCCCTCACGGCCGTCATAGAACGTGCTAAACGATATTATACCATCGTTTACAAGATCTGTTGTAACATCAACCCAGGTATCACCACCTGTATTATAGTAGGCCTGGCCATCGATGAATTTCAATCCTGCTACATTTTCATAGCTATCGGGATTGCCATCGGC
>NATP01000030.1 GCA_002085375.1 candidate division Zixibacteria bacterium 4484_95
CATGTTTATCGTGTGTCTAAAGGGAAATCATCCAAGAAGTATGAGTTTGGCAGCAATGAGCATGATTCAAAGACTATAGGACCTACCCTGGCTAACATGAAGGAGCTAACAGACGGTATGCCATCCTATACGGTTGCTGACAAAGGAATTATTGGCGATGTAATCAATCCCAAGTTAGCGGTAATGGGCTGGAATCTGAAGAAGCTTATGAAAGAGCTTCTTTTTGCCCTGAAAAATCTTGGCCTGCGATTGAAAATCTTGCTAAAATTCCAATCGCCAAGATCCTTCATACTTGCAAAAACTTGAAATAAAACTTTTTCAGTGGCAACTGAGCAGATTTAAAATTAAGGTAATTATAAAAATGTAAAAAAAGCGACGATATTATCGCCGCTTTTGTTGTTGGCTTTCCCGGGTTGAAGGAATTTGACTTTATTCGACTTCAAACTCGGTTGAGGCCAGTAAATTACCATCAGCATCGATAACCTCAACCTTCCAATCGCCTTTCCACTCAGGCATCATCGTTTTATACGACCAAGTACGCATACGTGGGTATTTGACATCGAGGGCAACCCGAGCCTTTTCATCACCACCATAATACCAAACATGCTCAACAATTGTGGGCTCCTCACAACCAGTTATCAAACTCCAACAGTATATCCTCTCGGTATCTGAGGAAAAAGTAACAGCCTCACCCTGAACCTCTCTTTCCTCGATTCCCACACCGCAAGCAATCCTCTCGACCTTAAGATCGGTTGAAGGTGCCTTTGAAACCTCCTCTGCTGGAGCCTCCTTTACTTGTTTACCAGTATCCCCAGTTTGGGCATAGGCAACCGGTATCGTAAGCATTACAGCCAGAATACCTAATAAAAACATCTTCGTCAGTCTCCTCATAATCATTTCCTCCTTGATCAATCTTGTGATTTATTTAAATCCAACGGCCTTAAATTGACCTGTGACGACCAGGCTCGTTTTGATTGGCTCAATAAATACATAATTGTATCAGCGATATCCTCGGGAAGTAAAATCCCTGGCTTGGAGTTTATACGTTTTCGAGGATCGCCTCCCCCGAAATGTGTGGCAGTGGAACCGGGCATTATAATAGATACTTTGACACCATAACTCCTTAACTCCTGTCCAAGGCTTTCGGAAAAACCTAAAAGGCCATATTTTGAAGCGCAGTAGGTTGCCATACCGGCAATTGGCGTAGTGGAAGCTCCTGAGCCGATGTTTATGATATAACCTGAGCCCTGTGATATCATAGCCCTGCCAATAATTTTACTTAAGATAAATACCGAACGAAGGTTGATATTCATCATCGATTCGTAATCCGAAAGTTCCAGGTCAACCACATCTTTAGTGACACCAATACCAGCATTGTTTACCAGGATATCTAAATTGTCATAATGTTTCAAAGAATTTTCTGCAAGCCTAAACACCTCATCACTTTTGTTGAAATCTGCCTTTTCAATGATTACCCGAGGAAATTCCCGATGTAATCCATCCAACCTTTGAGCATCTGATCCACATGCTACTACTTTGATGCCGGCCTCTACGAACGATTTTACAATAGCCTTGCCAATTCCGCCAGTAGCACCCGTAACAAGCGCTCTTTTATTATCAAGATTTTTTATCAGCGATTTCAACCTTCGCCCCCGCCCTCTCCAATTTCGGGATTTCATACTTAAGAAGTTTTCCTTTAAAGATAAAGTCGCTATTCTCGACACGACTAGAATAAATCTGCATTATTTTAGATATTAGAGCAACCGCTTCAGTATAAAATTGTGGCAAAACAACAAGCACCTCCGCATAAAGGTCATCACAGGCGTCACTAAGAGATTTTAACAGCATGGTAATACCCTCATCAGTCTTAGCCGAAACGAAATGGCATCCAGGATACTTCGCCATCATGTTGAGCCGCAAATTGTTATTATTAACAAGGTCGATTTTATTGAATACTATTAGACGTTTCAACTCCCCAGCTCCGATGTCTTCCAAAACCTTGTTGACGGTGGAGATTTTTTCATCAATATCATGGGCGGAGAAATCCACCACATGTATGAGCATATCAGCCGTGCTGGCTTCTTTGAGAGTGGAGCGAAATGAGGCAACCAGGTTAATCGGCAATTTCCTTATAAAACCAACCGTATCAGTTAATAGATACTCTACCTTTCCACCAGCATGGACTCGCCGTGTCGTGGAATCGAGTGTAGCAAAAAAACGTGGGGCCACAAGAGCCCGTTGACCGGAGATTTTATTGAATAAACTCGACTTACCAGCATTAGTATAACCAACCAGACAAAAATTTATCTTATCAATACGGCCCTTCCTTTGTATCTCCCGATCTACATCGATTTTCTTTAACGATTTCTTCAACTCGGCGATTTTTTTCTGTATAAGGCGGCGGTCGGTTTCAAGCTGGGTTTCACCGGGTCCTCTGGTGCCGATTGCCGCCTCCTGGCGTTCGAGATGCGTCCAGTGGCCAGAGAGCCTGGGTAAAAGATATTCCAGTTGAGCCAGTTCAACCTGAGTTTTTGCCTCGCGAGTACGGGCATGCCGGGCAAATATATCTAAGATTAAAGCAGGGCGGTCGATCACTGCAATATCGATGAACTCTTCAAGTTTTTCCTGCTGCGAGGGACTAAGCTCACCATCATAAATTACCAATTTGGCTTTAGTCTGATTACACAACTGTTTTATCTCTTGAAGTTTTCCCTCACCGAATACATACCCTGGCCGGAAACGTTCTCTTGCCTGGGTAATGGTAGCTACAACCTCACCTCCTGCTGAACGGCTCAAAGCGGCCAGTTCATTAAGAGATTCAATAACCGAATCTGTACTCTGACCGGGTAATTTTAATGCAGCAAGGACAATCCGGTCCTTTCTCCCCCTATCTATTAAAAATCCTTTCCTCAAATCAGTTCCTTTTTGTGCTCCTCAAGAAGTTCATACAGATTGACGGCCTCGGACTTTTTCATGTTCTTATATGGAAAGGCCAATACTCTTATTTTTTTATAAAACCTCGGTATATCAACCTCAATAATATCTCCGATTTTTACGGATAAGGCAGGTTTCGATCGTCCACCATTTAAGTAAACCATTCCCTCATCAATAGCGGTTTTCACCAATGATCTGCTTTTAAGGATCCTTGCAGCCGAAAGATAAATATCAAGACGCATAAGGTCTTAAAGCTTTACCTCGATATAATATTTCTCTCTTGTCTGTTTAAGCCATTCGTTAAGCTCTTTTTGAGTTTTATATCGCTTGGCTATCTCCTCTATATCGTTGTAATCCTCGGTAAAATCCAGAGGCCGTGATGTCTTTTTCTCCAGAACCTTTAAGATATGATAACCATAACGGCTTAATACAGGTTGGGAAAATTCACCTGGTTGAATATCTTTTATAACTCTTTTGAACTCTGGAAAAAGCTCATCAGAGGCGAACCAACCAATATCACCGTTGTTGCCAGCAGAGTTTTCATCATCAGAGTATTTGGCTGCAAGCTCCCCAAAATCAGAACCCTCCAGTAAGAGATTGTAAACAGAGTCAACTAAAATCTCCGCCCGCTTAATATCATCAGAAGATGGCTTAAAACTGACAAGAATATGGCTGGCTTTAACCTTATTACCCTTCTTGTTAGTAACCTTTATAATATGAAAACCAAACTGAGTCTCAACAACATCTGATATCTGACCGGGCTGTAAAGAAAAAGCAGCTTTATCAAACTCAGGCACCATCTCCCCACGGCCAAACCATCCTAGATCTCCACCGTTTTTTGCACTCGGGTCATCAGAATAGGCCTTTGCCAGCAGGTTGAAATCCTCACCGGACATGGCTTTATTACGAAGTTTCTGAGCATACTCTCTTAACGAGTCGCGCGTCGCCTGACCCGGTGTGGTGGATATCAGGATATGGGCAAGATGTACTCCGGCTGGCCTCTGGGGAAGGCTATCTTTATAGGTGTTATAAAACTCCTTCACCTCGCCCGATGAAATAACAACCTTAGATAACTGCCTCTGCAAAAACATCTCCTTGTAAAGTTGATTTCTTACCTCATCCCTATAGCGACTGCGCAGTTCCTTATAGGTTAGTCCCTCAGCTGTCAACTGTGCCTGAAACGCTTCTTCCGATGGGAATTGCTCCTTGATCTTTGAAATATGATCGGTCAAAGCCTCTTCAACATCATGGTTGGTGACTTTAATGGCTGTATCCTTCTCGGCCTCGATTAAAAGTAGCTTTTCATCTATCATCTGTTGAAGAATTTCATGTCTTAAACTATCCGCCAAAACCGAATCGGTTAAGTCAATGTTAGTATTCATTACCGCAAGCTTTAGCTGTGATTGAACCTCAGAAACCAAAATAATCCGGTTGTCAACAACAGCAGCAACACCATCAAGAAATTCCTGTGCGGATCCAGTTAACGACCAAATACATACAAGACCTAAAACAATAAGAATTTTTATGAATCTTCTAATATTCATCTAAAGAATACTTCCTGATATTGGCCGAACCTTTCAGTCGATTAATAAGCTCGTTGTAGCTTGCCTGCCATTTTTCGTTAGTAATCATTTCAATGATATCCTGTTTGACTTCCTCTTTGGAAGAAACTGTCCCGGGAGCTGTTCGACCCCTTAACAAAAATATATGATAAAATCCGCTTTTAGACCTTACCGGCGATGTGAACTGACCGACCTCGATTTTATCAATGGCTCTAATCATATCCTCCTCAATCGCCGAAACCGGTAGAAGACCTATGTCTCCACCATTTTCCCTTGTGGTTATGTCCTCGGAAAAATCAGCAGCCAAAACAGCGAAAGAATCACCACTCTTCAAACGTTTGTAAACAGCATTAGCCGCGCCCTCAGAGTTAAGAACAATATGGCTCAAGTTCAACATCTCCTCATCGCTTTTAAACATATCTTTACGACTATTATAAAGAGAGTCAATCTCTTTCTGGTCAACCTCTATCTTACTATAAACAGCCAAATCAACATATCGGCCAGCGATAATCTCCTTTCGTTTCTGCTCCAGAATATTTTTTACCATCTTTTCCTTGTCTATGTTATGTTTCAAAGCCTCCTTATATAACAGCTCGGTTTCAATCCAGGCATCAATGGCCTGTGACAATTGCTTTTTAGTAATCGAATCTTGAACCTTCTGTGGAAATTGATCCATAAGGAATTCGTAAGTGAGTTTTGTGCCATCAACCTCGGCAATAACCCTACCTTCTTGCTGGGCGTTGGAACATCCTGCCAAAAAAAGCAAGATAATTACAAATGTCACGGAAAATCTATAACTCATCTTTAAGCTTTCCTGTTTTGAGGGTTGCCTTTACCAAATCCAAATCTATAAAATGGTCAACCTTCTTTTTACGTTCATCTAACCACCTTCTCATGTTATCCAACTTCTTTTTTCCCATAAGATTTACCCTGACCCGGTTCTCGACCTCGGAAAGCTTTTTTTGCTGCTTCGGTTTTTTACCGGTTACCTTGAACACGGCATACTCCGAGCCAATCCTCACCGGCCCACCGATCTCTCCAATCTTCATTTTTATAGCCTGATTGTAAATTATCGAGTTGTCACGTGGCCCAATAAAGCCGAGGTCACCCCCTTTTTCAGCATAACCCGGCCGGATTGTTTTTCTAGCCAGCTTGGAAAAAGATACACCGTCATGAAGCTGGCCAAGTATCTGCTTGGCTTCATCTTCAGTCTTTACAAGAACTTCCGAAACCCTGACCTTTGCCGGTTCCACAAACATATCTTTTCTTTTATCGTAAAATTCTCTTACCTCCTCATCGCTAATGGTCACACCAGCCTGTATGTATTGGCTCTCCATCATCCGATAAATAAAACCATTACGCGCATCCTCATACTTGCGTAAATACTCAGGACTCTTTTCGAGACCTTTTTGCTTCGCATATATATACATCATCCTTGGCATAAACACATTGTCAATTATGTTATCAATAAATACCCTGTTCATTAAATCATAACCCGGGGAAGAGGACTTGTCCTTTATTGATTTTACAAATTCTTCTACCGTTAAGGTTAACCCGTCTGCCCTTACCAGTGGCTTCTGAGCCTCGTCTGGAGTGAAATCCTCAATTGATATATAATTGCCCGAGGGTTGTTCACTGTTTTTAAGAACCTCCCTCAAGTGGGCGGCTTTTTCCCGAAGCATCTCAAGTGTTTCATCGATCATTTTATAATGTAGTTTCTTTTTTACCTTTTCTTTAAGTTCATCAGATAACTTCTGTCTTTGAAACCAGGTGGAAAATCTCCTGTATATTTTTTTATTCTGTTCGAAATCCATTGAGTCGTGTTTTATCCGTTCGCTAACTTTGATTATATGCCAGCCGTAAAGTGTTTCCACCGGTCTGGATATCTCGCCGGGTTTTAAATTAAAAGCAACCTCATCAAACTCTTTAACCATATTACCAATTCGAATATAACCAAGTTCACCACCTTTATCTCGGGTTACCGAATCTTCAGAACATTGTTTCGCAAGTTCAGAGAAGGAATCAGGGGCCTTCATAATAACCTGATAGAGGCTGTCAGCTAATTTTTTCCTCTTAACCAGAATATGCGAGGCTTTAATTTCACCTCCATACTGTTCCCAGAATTTATGTACCCGGTCTTCAGAATAATCCAATTGGTCGGTAATATTTTTCTTGTATAAAATTTCCAGCAATATCCGCATCTGTTGAGCCGAATCAACCTCAACAGAATCGGCCAACCCTATCTCTAAACCGGCATCGGCGATTAACATTTTATCAAGCTGTTGCTCCAAAAATTTTTCCTTCCTGTCAAACTCGTCTTGTGGTCCCTTGAAATTCGCCTTAGAAAAAACTGATTCAAGGTCGCTTACTGTAAGAGAAAGCTTACCGGCTTTAAGAACAATCCGGTCATCAACCTTTGGTTTGGATGAACAGCCAAACAAAAAAGACGCCAATACTAACACCAATGCTATTTTTTTCATTTATAATATCTCCTTGATTTCAACCAATCACCAAAACATCCGCTACAATAATATCTCAGTCAACCATCTTACGCAATATATTTTTAACCTGTCTTGCCCTGTCATTACCATCTTTTATTTTTATTGTGATCTGAAGATTAAAGTTTCGACCAGTTTTAAAATCCAGTCTTTCAGGAACATTTGAAACCCAGCGTTCTATCGTCTTTCTATTTATACTCTTGTTACTGGAAAATTCAAGTGTAAGTTTATCTTTTTTAAGCTGTAAAGCAGATAAACCTATTTTTTCCCCCAGAAGCCTTATTATTGCTATTTGAGCCAAATTATCGACAGACTCCGGGGGTAAGCCAAAACGGTCAACAAGCTCCTCCACAAGCTCATTAACGGCTTTTTGACTTTCCGCTCCAGCAAAACGACGGTATATATCCACACGCTGGCTGTTGTCGGGTATGTAATTTTCTGGCAGAAACAGATCAAGGTCGGTTGTTATATCAACATCAACCTTAAGGTATTCCGATGGTGTGCCTTTGAATTGTGCTACAGCCTCCTCCAGGAGCTTGACATAAAGATCGAATCCCACTTCCTCGATGAATCCGTGTTGTTGAGGCCCCAGAAGGTTGCCGGCACCCCTTATTTCAAGGTCTCTTAAAGCCAAATGAAAACCCGAACCAAGTTCTGTGAACTCTTCAATGGCCTTAAGCCTTTTCCTCGCCTGACGGGTGAGAAGCTTCAACGGAGGTATCAGAAGGTAAGCATAAGCCCTGTAATGTGACCGTCCAACACGTCCTCTCAACTGGTAAAGCTGAGCCAGACCAAGTTTATCGGCACGAATTATGATAATAGTGTTAACCGATGGTATGTCCAGACCAGACTCAATGATAGTGGTGGATAACAGCACCATATATTTACGATTGAGAAAATCATTCATAACACTTTCCAGCTCCCTCTCCGGCATTTGGCCATGAGCCACCCCAATCTTTACCAGCGGCATTAGTTCTTTGAGATATCTATAGAATGCCCAGATCGATTGTACCCTGTTATGGACTATAAAAACCTGACCACCACGATCAAGTTCGCGTTCTACTGCCTCGACTATAATCTGGTCGGAAAAATTTGCCACCCGGGTGGTGATAGGAAGTCTATCCTTGGGCGGAGTATTGATAACAGACATATCCCTTACATCTATTAAGGACATTTGTAGGGTTCTTGGAATAGGAGTGGCCGTAAGGGTTAAAACATCAACCTGGGTTTTAAGCTTTTTTATTTTTTCTTTATGCCCAACACCAAATCGATGTTCCTCATCAATTATCAATAGCCCTAGTTCCTTGAAACAGACACTTTTCTGCAGAAGCTTATGGGTTCCGATAACGATATCGGTCGAACCGTCGGCCAGCCCTTTCCTTATTCGTTTTGACTGTCCGGGAGTGCAAAAACGAGAATACATCTCAATTTTTACCGGAAACTGAGAAAGTCTTTCCTTAAAAGTTAACAGATGTTGAGCAGCAAGGATGGTTGTCGGGACCAAAACTGCTACTTGCTTATACGATTCGACCGCCTTAAGAGCCGCCCTGATAGCCAGCTCGGTTTTACCATAACCGACATCACCACAAATAAGCCTTTCCATTGGTATCGATTTTTCCATATCGGCCTTTATCTCATCCATTGCTTTCAGCTGGCCAGGGGTTTCCTGGAACTCAAAAGAAGCTTCAAGTTGATGGATCCAATCTGTATCAGGTTTGAACGCAAAACCTGGATAAGCCTGACGTTTGGCATACAGCTCAACCAGTTCTCCTGCCATGGCCATTAGGGCCTTTTTTGTCCGGGCTTTAACTCTCTCCCAGGTTCCCGTACCAAGTTTCGAAAGACGCGGATCGCCATCCTTGCCGGCAAATTTCTGAACCCGGTTGAACTGTTCAATCGGGACATAAAGTTTGTCATTACCAAGATACAGCAGGGCCAGGCAATCACGTTTGCGCCCATCGACAACCAGAGTCTCCAACCCCAGGAATTTACCAATCCCGTAATCGATATGAACAACAAAATCGCCCGGATTGAGACTGGTATATGAGGATAATGCTACCCCCTCGCGGAAGCGTTTGATATAGTGCCTTTTTCTAAAGCGAGTGAACATCTGATTGCCAACCAAAAACCATTGTTTTAATTCAGTGATGGCAAAACCTGATGATAATCGTGCAACATGTAAACCGATTGGAAAATGCAAATCATCGATCAATTCACCGATTCGCTCTTTCTGGGATGGTCCCTCGCATAAAATGTTCAATTTATAACCCTGTTGATACAACTCCGCTAAGCGGCCTTTTACAAAAGACATGTTAGAGCTGAAATACTCCTGCGCCCGCGTATGAAAAACAACGTCGGACCGCTCATCATCATAAGAAACCGTGAGGTTGACAACCCTAAATCTCTCCAGCTCGAGATCGAACATATGTCTATCCAGATATATCCTCTCAGGTTTTGCAAACAAACGATACGATTCATCGGATTTTTCGTAAAGGGATTTATACCTTTTCTGTGCCGTTTCGAACACACTCTCAGCCTGCCCATCACATAAACCCGGTTCATCTACAAAAACCAATGTTTGCTGAGATAGATGTTCAAATAGGTTAGCCATATTTACGCCCATGTTGGGCCAGATAAATTCAAGGCCATCATAATCGCCATTGTCACCCAGAGTGATATAAAGCGCCTGTGCCTGTGCTTCGTCAAGAGTGTGCGCATACCTTTCGATAATGTCATCATTAAAGATTATCTCTCTCCGAGGTAGTATAACCGTAGATTCTACCTGTGAGGTTGACCGCTGGGTAAGCACAGAGAAATGTCTTATCGACTCTATAACATCACCAAAAAACTCAATCCGAACCGGATCCTCATCTTTGGGGGCAAAAAAGTCAATTATTCCACCCCTGACCGAGTATTCACCCAACATCTCTGTCATCGGAGAACGTTGGTAATTAAGTCGTTCCAGCAAAGCTATCAATTTTTCACGATCAAGCTCTTTTCCTCTCTCGAGCCGAAGGCTGTATTCGCTCAGGTCTCGCTTGGGGATCGTTTTCTCAAGAATCGCCTCTACTGGTGCAATAATTACCATTGGCTGACCACAACTTAGGTTATAAAGAGCTAAAAGTCTTTGCCCTACTATCTCCATATGGGGTGCTCTTATCTCATATGGTGAGATGCCTAAGGCAGGGAATAAATAAACCAAGCCATCACCTAGAAACGCCTTAAGGTCATCAGCCATCCTCTCCGCGGTTTCAGACTCTGTGGATATAACCAGCATCGGCCTTAACAACTTCCTGAAAACATGAGCCACAACCATAGCTTTAGATGAGGCTGACAGGCCACCTATGTTCACCTGTTTTTTCCCATCAGAAAGGCAATTGTCAAGCTTTCCTACAGGATTGAGAGACTCGATTTCTTTTAAAAGTTTCTGTAAAATCATAAACACAAAAACCCCGCTCCCTTTTGTGGGGCGGGTGTATCATCCAACAAACTTTTTCAGTCTTTTTTCCTCGCTACAAGTATCATTCTTGGTGAATTGGCCAGATATAAAGAGCCATCAAAATCACCATAAACATCGGTCAGAACCAAACCAACCTTATCGAACATATCAAGCATTTCAGTCAACGTATAAAGCCTGAAAGAAGACTCAAGCCGCCGCTTCTTACCGCCATCAACTATCAGTTGATGATCTATCTCCAGCCGCGATTTGAAAAAGTCAAAAAACCTTTCCTCGAGAATAACAGTGCCGTTTTCTATACTCCATCTTTTTGGCTGAAGAGAATGGATAATATTATCCCGGTTAATCGTGTCGATTAAAAATTGCCCGTCCGGTTTTAATGATTCAACCACTCCTTGTAACACCTTAATATCCTCAGATTCAGAATCAAAAAGGCCAAAGGCAGTAAATAGGTTTATTACGGCATCAAACTCGTTAAAGTGCTGAATATCTCTCATATCCCGTTGTTCAAGCTTGAGATTCACTTTCAATGAAACGGCTTTCTCATGGGCTTTTCTTAAAAACTTTTCAGATAAGTCCAGGCCGGTGACATCATAACCCTTTTTCGCTAACACCACCGAATGCCGGCCAAAACCACAACATAAATCGAGGATTTTAGCCGGTGGCTCAATCTGGAGCATTCGTAGGATACCATCAACCTCCAAGGGAGCAGACTTCTCGGTATGCCAATATAGCTTCAGGTAGTCATCGTTAAAATATTTATCCCACCACGGCACTTTTATTCTCCTAAGAATCCTTTGGCAATTATTTTATAAGCCAGCTTGGCAGCAGTAAAATCAGCATATGTCAAACCGATTCGTGGTGATAGTTCAACTATATCGCCGCCGACAATTCTTTTCTTTAAAGCGGTTGCATTAATAATCGACATCATCTCCTCCCAGTTTAATCCCCCCGGCTCGGGAGTACCCACAGCCGGCATTACCGAGGGGTCGAAGCTATCAAGGTCAACTGTGATATAAACATTTTCGGATAAATTTGCTATGATTTTTTCAAAAATATCAGGGTTTTTTCTATATTCCGATATCTTAATTATCCTGTCTGAATATTTTCTTTCATTGTCATCATTGCTGAAACTTCTTACCCCCACTGTTATAAACGGCGCCATTTCAGCCACCCTGGCCATGACGCAAGCATGGGAAAACCTGCTACCCTGATACGAATCCCGAAGATCCGTATGGGCATCGATATGCAATACGGACAAATTATTGTACTTTTCTTTATGCCCCTTTACCAGAGCAATTGTTATGGAATGTTCGCCCCCTAAAGATAAAAGAAATTTGCCATCATCAAGAATTTTCATGCTTTTTTTATAAATAATGTCCTGCATCTCTTTCGGGCTTGAGACAACCTGTTCGATCTCAGGAAGAGTGGCGATGCCGACTGATGAGGGGTCAAGTTCGAGAGTTTCATCATAAGTCTCAAGATGACGGGAGGCTGAGATAATAGCCTGCGGGCCGTTACGGGCACCCGGCTCATAAGTGAGGGTTAGCTCATAAGGTATCGGCAGGATAGCCACCCCGGCTTTGTGATAATCAGCCAGCTCATTAGACAAACCAAGGAAATTAAAAGAA
This sequence comes from candidate division Zixibacteria bacterium 4484_95, assembly GCA_002085375.1. Lineage (GTDB taxonomy): Bacteria > Zixibacteria > MSB-5A5 > UBA10806 > 4484-95 > 4484-95. Next base: position 12,083 of record NATP01000030.1, read on the forward strand.
ACTGAATCGTACATATCAACTTACCACAAAAAACCACCGAGAAGCATTCTCTATTGGTTCATCAGGGTCAAACGATGAAACCGAGATATTCCCAAACCCCGCTTTAGTTAAAGATTCGGCAACTTTATCCAAAGGGTAAGAGCGTTCATAAATTTTTTGCAGAAAATGTTTATAGGTCGTTTTCCCCGATGAATCTCCGCTACTTACATTAACGAAACCCTCGATTGTAATTTCGGCTAAGGTTCTTTCAGGAAAATAAAAACCGTTTATTATCAAAGTATAGCCGGGTTTTCTTCTTATCTCAACCAATTCCCAGCCTGCCAATCCCTCCGGACTCAACATATCAAAAATAAAGAATCCTCCCTCCCTAAGGTGAATCCTGGCGGTTTTAAACATTTTGCATAGAGCGGCAATACTACCGAGGTGATTAACACTGTCGAAAAAACTGACCACTATATTGAAACGCCTTTTAAGCCTTACCGAAGTCATATCACCATGAATAAACTTAACGCCTTTGTTTTTTCCTCGAGCCTGCTTCAACATCCGCCGGGACATATCAACACCTACGAATCGAAGTTTTGTCTTACGCAACCTGTATTCAAGCTCACCGGTGCCGCAGGCTAAATCAAGTATAGTTTCATCACCTTTACCACGAAAACGGACAAAATTTTTCAATCGCTGGGCGCAGATTTTGGAAAACCGGCTCCAGCCCAATAAATCATAATAACAAGCGAAATCGCCATAAACATTGGTTTTCATTTATGTGCCACTACGAAAATCCGACCACACTGCGCCACAGGTTTTTCCTGGTGAAAGCTGGACATGGTTATTTTTAAAAAGCCGGCCTTTTTTAATAAACGGCGGACAGTGGAATTCGGATAACCCTTCTGATAGAAAACATCATAGAGACGGTTGTAGCATTTTCCTTTTGATTTCACAAAAGCCTCGATAAACATATAAGCTTTGTGATTTCCATCATCATATCCCCCATTTCGGATTATAAGATAATCCTTGCGTGAATTAACAAACTGGATAGACCAGTTTCTTAGGCCTGTTATCGTGTTCATATCGAATACGAATAAACCATTTTTATAAAGACAACGATAAACGTTTTTAAATGTTGCCAGTAACTCATCTCCCTTCATAATATGATTTAAGGAATCGAAACTGCAAGTCGCAATATGAAATTTAGGTTTTAACGAAAATGTTCTTAAATCTTTGTTATAAAATTTTAACTTCGGATTTTTTTGACGTGCGATAATCAACATATCTCTACTAATGTCCAGGCCACAGGATTTGAATCCGTTTTTATTCAGAAGCCTGCAAAGCTCACCAGTGCCACAGGCTAAATCTATAATTTTTAAATAAGGTTTTGGGACACGATGGTTCTGCATATATTTTTTGAAAAAAGGTAAGGCTTTCAACAGGAAAGCTTTGGCGAACTCATTGAAGCCAAGTTTGTCGTAATACTTAGCTAAACTTGAATACATCATTTTGCTAATTTTATACGAGGTCCCATCTCAAATTCCGGAATATACTTACGTTTTTTATTTTTCCGCTTTGTGGCTAAGGCGCTGACGAGGATGGGTAGAGATATGGTGGAATCTGAAAAAACCGTCACCGTAGTGGACTCTTTAGCTATTTTGCCCCAGGACTTCGCCTCTGAGAATGTACAACCCGAAAGCCCGCCCCAGTGGGGTGCATCGGTGGTAATCTGAATAGCATAGTAATGCCCCTGATTTTCAGATTCGGGACTCTTGGTATAGACCACCTCAGATTGCTGGATGAAATTTTTAGGTGAGCCGCCACCTATATATATTACACCTGACCTGGGAGAGTTTTCGGTTATATAAGATGATTCATAAACATCCCCTATGACATCAAACTTGAAATAGTTATCCGGTTCATATTTTTTATTTGCCAGAGAGATCCCTATGGATGAATCTGCGATAGCAGGTATGTAGATCGGTATATTTTGTCGATAGGCGGCTGACACAATACAATCGGTTATCCCCTCCGAGTTCATTTTATCACCAAGTATGTTCAGGTATTCGCGGGTTGTAATGGAACGACCGGGATTGAAACCATAAGACAGCTTATCCAACCAGTCATCAGTGTTACGAAACTCATCCTCTGAAAGAAGGGTATCGTAAACTCTATCGAGGTTATTTTTTTTAAGTTGCGAGTCATCGGTTTCTGGATACCACTTCCAATGATGGAATCCCCGGGCCTCGTGTATGTCATGGAATATATTGGCTCCGGTGGAGACAAGGCAATCGATATAGCGGTTTTCAATAAGGTATATCACTATAAGCCTCATGCCAGCGGCCGACATCGCACCCGCAAACCCAAAAAATATAAGACATCTATCATCTAACATTTTATCCCAGATATCTAAAGCAATAGATAGGTTTCTACCCTGGAAAGAACAATTCCCCATCTTCTCAAGAACATCTAAAACCGAGCTATCAGGGTTTATTTTAAACGGTATAACGGGATGTTTCCTGAACTCATCCATATCAATTACAAAGGAAAATAGCTGCTGCTACAACCGTAGTCCACAAACCTTTCTTATTTCCCCGGGATGATTGGGTAATGTTGGTTGTGCGTACTATCTTACCAGAAATCTTATATATTTCTTTTTTCTCATCATACGATTTATCAACATCAAACTCTATCCCAAGCGTAGAAGCTAACATGCCTGCCGCTAAATCCTCGGCATAGTCACCTGATATGCGCTCTGTCTGGCCGAAAGCAGAATGTTCGGAAAGATAACCATACTGGGAACGGTCATTGGGAATTGCCAGGCCCACCGAGGCCGATATCAAGCGGTTGGGCTCGTTAGTCTCATTGCGTTTCATCACGCAATAGACGATTTGGCCTGGCTGTAGTTGTTTTAACCCCTGCTTTTTGGAAATCAACCTGCAGTTGGGGGGAAAAATCGAAGAGACATGGACCAAATTAACACCAGCGATACCTGCCGAGCGAAGAGCCAGCTCATACGAAGAAAGTTTCTCCTTATCAGTTAAAGCTTTTAAATAATGCAGAAATTCAAAACTAATATATGAAACGAACCGAATTACTCATAAAGAATGATATCCTCGCTGGCGCTAGCAGTCTCATTCGAAACCAGGTCCAATATATCAATTGTTATCCTGTATCTACCTCTTTTAAGGCTGGATAGGTCGAGAGTTAGAAGTCTGTTTTCATAAGTCAACACACCACTTCCATCATAAACGGTCATAACCTCTTCAACCGTCTTATAGCCTCCAATAAGCCTACCGATAAGTTTCGGCTTTTCAAGGCGAGATATAATCTGTTTGATCCGATAATGAGTCCTGTTATCATTATCTTTTTTTAAATTATAAAATTCAAAATACACAACCACCGGTTCGGCTACGAAATAGCGATTGTCAAGGTTTGTGAAAAACTGAATACTTTTCCGGCTAATGCGCATCCCATCTACTGGTAATCTTGCCATGCGACCAAGAACCAGCTCTGATATAGCCACTTTATCAACGTAGAAATTGCGCAAGCCTACTATCGTTTTTGATCTGCCGATATGACCATTATGCGGATTAGCAACGGCCATGGACAAGTATACTGAATCAGGATAGGCTTCAAGCGTAAAGTTATGGCTTACAGCCAGCTTCATGTTGTCGACCTGACTGGAGGATATTTTCACAACCCGGGAGAACGATACTGAATCGAGAAGCGACCAATTACCATCGTGAACAACTGCCCTTATATCGAAATCACCTATAGCAATATCGCCATCTTTTCTGAATGTTATCTCGCTATAAGGAACATTATAAAAAATCTCCATATCGGTTTTACCATGGTTGCCCTTAAACTGCTTGACCATATAAGCAAAATTCAATTCGGGTATGTCGCTCTTAAAATCGTATTTCTGAGCAACAGCCCTAACAAGCCGATCAGCTACCAATGACATATCAACAAGTGTATCGCCCTTCTCAACCACAGTAGCTGTATAAGGAAAATCAAAATTGCCGTTATGGAAAGTGTCCTCGAATTGCAGGGTGAAAGTTTTCCCATGTATCACATAATCCCATTCCCAAGTCAATACCAAGTTATCATTGATGAAGTATCTTTTCTCGTCGGGTATTCCGTAACGTATTAGCATCTCGCCACGTTTAGTATTTTTACCCCTTACTTGTTTTTCCGGGATGGAGAATGTTAAGTCTGCATAAACCTGTCTTGCGTAATGCTCAAGTTTTCTTTCATTCTCGGAAGTGGTCGGGTCAGGGTCCAGCTCACCCCAGAGCCTGGCAACCTTTAATCTGCGTTGATAACTACTCAAAGACCTCAGATCGTTGTATTCGGTGGGTGAAACAATGAACTGAATATCGTTGAAATCGGCCAGGGCATTCCGGTTCATAAGAGCCATTGCCGAATCGAAATCTGCCGAGGCATCACGAAACGCCTTAAGTCGTACATTGCAAAGACCGCGAATAAGGTAAATCTGGCGGGCAAGTTTATCCGGTGGCCCGAGCATCAAAGCGGTATCAGCTTTGGTAAGAGCCCGGTTAAATAGATTAAGTTGAATTAAAATCTTTGCCTGGTCGTAGTAGTCCTGAGAGTTATTCCTGACGGAAGCCGCCATTGCGGCATGTTCTAACGAACGATTAAAATAACCCCTGTCATCATACCTCAAACCCATCTCCTCGTATATCCCTGCAATATGCCGATGAGCCTGCACATATTGTGGATCAAGCTCGACAACTTTCTTAAACTGTCTTAACGCATTACCGGAAAAACCCTGTTTCTTATAAGTCAAACCAAGCGAATAATGATATTCGGGATTATCAGGATTTTCCTTGATCGCCTGTTTCAAGCTTACTACTGAAAGGCGACGGGAGATAATAGTACCTTTCTTGCGATAAATCTCGCCCAGTAAAAAGTGCGACTTTGAATGGTGGCGATTGGCAGAAAGATTTATTTTTAACAACTTTTCAGCCTCCCGGTAATCACCCTCTACAAAAAGAGACTCGGCAAGTTCAAAATTTCTTTCTAAAAAATCCGATCTGGTACCAGACTCAGGTTTTAAGCTACAACCTGAAATCACAAAACCAACTATAAAGGACACAATAAGCGAAAAGACAGGTAAATATTTCCGTCTTACACTGCAATAACAGCTCGTAAAGAAATATGATAACAACTTCCCATGCAAAATATGGATTTCCCCATCTTTACAAACCAAGCTTGATATCGAGGACCTGACCGCTAAGGACTAAC
>NATP01000129.1 GCA_002085375.1 candidate division Zixibacteria bacterium 4484_95
TGTTTGGCAAATAATCTTACACACTTTTAAATATATTACCTTATTTTTTAGATGAACATATTAGCTTTGACATAATGGCAATATTTAGTTAAATTGTTTCCGGTTTTTTGACAGATGATTTCCAGGATGTTGTGAAAATGTACAAACTCTAATCACTGGTTTATCCGGCAGGGAGGAAAAATGAAAAGGCCAATTCAGTTAATCGCAAAACTTGTACCGTTTGTTATTTTATTCTGCTTTGTTTTAAGTTGCCAGCAACAAACTAAGGTGATGGTAACTGAAGAACAGGCAAAATTCATAGGTAACCAATATGTAAAAGCCAGAAACGAGGCCAACTTAGATTTACTTGATGGAATTTATGCGGCGGATGCGGTTATACATGACCCCGGTCAGCCTGAAGATATCATGAGTCTTGATGCTTTGAAGACATATTATTTGGGTAATCACACTGCTTTTCCCGATTTAAAATTATCACTTGAAGAAATCGCCATCTCAGGCGACAGGATTGTCTGGGGCTGGACATTCACCGGTACAAATACCGGTCCTCTTAGAGGGCTTCCTCCAACAGGTAATAAGGTGGAATTCTCAGGGGTTGCTATTGACCGTGTAGTTGATGGAAAAATAGTAGAAGAGTGGGTTTATTACAACCTCTTAGATGTGTTTCAACAACTCGGTTTTACGGTAACCCCACCGCAAGGACGGAAATAACGGTAGCTGTAGCTGGATAGGTCGGGTTTCTTCGGAACCCGACACACAATATAAAAGGATATAGTAAGTTTGATAAGTAAAGTTATCTTTTAATATAACATCGGTTAAAAATGGGTAGAATAACGTTCAAAAGACAGGCTTTAAAGTTAGAAGAGACTACCACCGAAAAAATCAATATTGTGTAGAAAGGAATGTAATATGAAAAAATTAGTAGTATTATTATTTCTCGTTATTCTTTTTGCCTGCGAGGGTAAGCAAGGTCCAATGGGTCCTACGGGACCATCAGGAGCTACAATAATTTATATTACAGGAGTGATATCAAATGGCGATTACGAAGGAGACTGGATTCAGTTTAATAATTGGTATATTGAAGAGGATGCTGTAGTTCAAGTTTATTTTTCGCAGGATAAGGATGAATATGCATGGCTCTTTATAGAAGAATTCCAGCTAACACGTAGTATTATTTATGTATATGATCCCTGGCGAGAATATTTAGGATATGATTATGAGATAAAAATAATAAAGGATAGTGAGGTGTAAAATTTCAGTAGGTCGGGTTTCTTCGGAACCCGACACACAATATAAAAGGATATAGTAAGTTTGATAAGTAAAGTGTCTCACAATATCTTTTAATATAACATCGGTTAAAAATCGGTTAAAAATGGGTAGAATGGTATCCCAAAAAGATGCGTTAAAGATCAGAAATTCATGTCGCCGCAAAAGGCAGATTGTAGTCTTCACAAACGGCTGTTTTGATATCATTCATCCCGGACATATCAAATATCTAGCAAAGGCAAAACAGCTTGGTGATATCCTGATAGTAGGGCTTAACAGCGATAAATCGGTAAGACAGCTTAAAGGCAAAGGCAGACCGGTGATGAGCCAGAAAGACAGAGCAACTATCTTGTCTCATCTGGATATGGTTGATTATGTCACGATTTTTGGAACATTAACTCCCCATACGCTTATTAAAAAGCTCATGCCTGATGTACTTGTTAAGGGTGGTGATTACGAGGAAAGCGAGATAGTTGGTGCCAGGGAGGTAAAAGCATCAGGAGGTAAGGTAGTTATTATACCTTTCATAAAGGGTAGATCGACATCGAGGATTATTTCCGCTTTTAAAAAGCTGTAAAATGTCTTACCGATACTATAAAGGATATTTATTGATTTGTTGCATATCGATTTTTCATTGTTATTCCTGCACAAAAAGCGCTATCACTGACGGCTCTGGCGATGGTATTCCCTCAGGCCTGATAGCCTTTACAGCTTATGAGGATTCATTACTGTCCGATCTTGATGTTTATATTGTAGATGCTTTTGAGCCAAATCCTGTTCCTTTTAACGTCAGTAACATTCCCTCAAACGATTACTATGCTAGCTGGCTTTATGATGAGAGCGCTGTTGTTTTTATTTCGTCGACATATGGAGGAGCGTCGTTGTCCATGGTTGCTCCTTTTGGATTAGACCTTATCCATCTATATTCAACAGGTGGACAGATAGAAAAAATTTCCTGTTCACCAACCGAGCGAAAAGTCGCATTTATAGAGGCTGATTACAGTCAGGCAAAATATAAAATAAATATTATAGATACCGACAACCTTGATACACTGTATCTTGTCTCAATCCATCTTGCGGGCGAGCCACTGATTGCCTGGTCGGTTGATGGCCGTAAGCTGGCTATTGGGGCTGGAATAATCCATGTATATGATGCCTTATCTGGAGGTTTGCTTTATAGTATAAGTACCTCTGCTGATTACATTGCTTGGAATGAAGATGGCAACGGGTTATATGTTATAAATTCAGGTGACTTGAGCTATGCTGATTCGATTAATAATTATGATATCTTGACGGGGAAAAATTTATCTTTTGGAACAATTTCGCCGGATAGAAAATATCTGGCGGCCATATCACTTTCAGAGGATAATTCGTTAATAGTTATTAACCTTCCTTATGGTGACTATACGCTGATAAAAACTATACATATTCCTGTGGTTGTCTATCGCGATTATCGTGTGATTTCCTGGTCTGCGGACGGGCAGGAATTATCTTACATCGATTTGGATGATGGTCAATGGAATATTTTTACAATCAGTCGTGATGGCTTTCTTGACGACCAGGTAACTGACGATTATACTTTAAAAAAATCTATCTGCCGATCTCCTGTTTTCATTCAATAGATTTTGATTAAGGTTTTCTATCGGTTTAGATGTTAAATCCTTAGTCACAACAGAAAACTCTTCAAAAATCCTATTAATACGGGCGAATAAAATGGTGATTATATTGCCTGTCAACAAGTTACACCTTTTAGCCTTGACATTGGTTATTCTGATTGTTATAATTTCGCCTCGTATTTGAGAGATTATGCCAAAAACTGATTTAGAAAAAAACAACTCTTCTGATATAATAGCTTTTGAGGCTATGGAATTGCTTGATACCGGGGATGTTCAGGCGGCAATAAAGAAGTGTTATGAGGCTATTTCCCGGTTTGGTCCTAACCGTAATTGCTATCTTGTCAAAGCCCGGGCTCATATTGAAATTAAGGAATATGGGTTTGCCGAGAAAGCTTTACAATCTGCATTGAGCCTTGACCCGGAACACCTGGCGGCATGGGCTATGCTTGGCCAAGTATACTATAAACTTGGTAATCAGCGAAAAGTCGATTACTGTAGAAGTCGGCTTGAAAGCATATTCCCGACCCTTGTTGAAAACCTTGGACAGGTTACTTCAAATGAAGTTGAAGAGGGTGAAGAAAAGGAGATAGTTGAAATAAGTATTGAACAATCCACTGACACGATAGTACCATTCGAGGGTCTGGCTGAGAATGAAAATGTTCAGGTTAAAGATAATAAAAATGGTGGTGTTGGAGATGTTAACAAATCTTTACCGCAAGCTGAGGGTGGACCACCAACCAATAAGCGATTTGGTTTAAAAAAGGAGTTATTTGAAACGGCAACTTTCGCTGACATATGTTTAAAGCAGGGGAAATTTGAAAAAGCAAGGCAAATATATGAAAAACTTTTAAAAGATGACCCAGAAAATGCTTTATACAGGGAAAAATTAAGTACTATTGAATCAAAGATGGGATTGAAATGACATCAAAAAGGATCAAACTGGCATGTTTGTTAATTAAAAAGAAAAAACTTGATGTTCTTATTGTGAGCAGGCTTTCGAATGTTCGTTACTTATGTGGATATTCTGGGTCAAATGGAATGTTAGTGATAGCGCCGCCAAAGGCATATTTTTTAACTGATTTTCGGTATAAGGTGCAGGCTCGAAAGGAGGTTAAAAATTGTCAGGTAGTTATAGCTGAAAGGGAACTTATTGGGGAGTTTGTCAAGCTTCAGTGTTTTCGTAAAAAAGTGAAAGTGGGATTCGAGTCGGCTTTCATGACGGTTAAGATGTGTGACAAGATAAAAGAGCTTATTCCCAAAGCTAATATGGTCCCGGTTTCAAACATAATAGAGTCTTTATCGGTGGTAAAGGATGCTGGTGAAATTACCAAGATCAAAAGAGCGGTCAAGATTGCTGATATCGTATTCGGAGATATTTTAAAGCTTGTTAAGCCTGGCGTAAAAGAGCGTGACCTGGCTCTTGAAATGTCGTACCGGATGATTAAACTAGGTGCGGATGGTCCGGCTTTTGATTTTATTGTAGCCTCCGGTCAGCGTTCGAGTATGCCTCATGGCCGTGCCGCAGACCGTAAACTAAGAAAGGGTGATTTTGTTACGTTTGATTTTGGGTGCTTTTATAACGGTTATGCTTCTGACATCACCCGTACGATAGTTCTTGGGAAAGCTAATGCCAGGCAGAAAAAAATCTATAATATCGTCCTTAAAGCTCAACTTGAGGCTATATCAAGCGTTAGGCCTCAGATGCCTGCAAAAGAGCTTGACAAAGTTGCTAGAGATATTATAAACAAGGAAGGATACGGTGACAACTTTGGTCATGGCCTCGGTCATGGTCTTGGGCTTGAGGTGCATGACAATCCTGTTTTAAATCCTCGAAGTCAGGATATTCTGGTTGAGGGAAATGTAGTCACGATCGAGCCGGGTATATATATACCGGCATGGGGTGGGGTTCGTATTGAGGATGATGTTGTGGTTACTAAGAATGGTTGCAGGGTTTTAAGTAAATCGCCAAAGAATTTGATTGAACTTTAGCCTAAGGGGTTAATTATGAAGACCTCAAAGATAAAGGCTCTTATAAAACTAGTTGAGGAGTCCAATATAGCAGAGCTTGAAATCTGGCACTGGGGAAAAAGAATTCGAATAAGGAAAAAAATTACAGGTAATGGTAACGACAGCAACCTTAGTAATCAGCTTATTGAGGCGATTGATGATAAAAAGGTAAAAACGAATATTGAGGCTGATGAAACATCGTTGATTGAGCCAGTTGCCACCGATAAAAACCTTTTAGAAATTAAATCACCGATGGTTGGAACGTTTTATAGGGCACCTGCTCCTGATGCTGAACCATTCATAGATGTCGGGGAGAGGATTGTCCGAGGACAGACTGTATGTATTATAGAGGCTATGAAACTAATGAACGAGATCGAGTCAGAGTATGACGGAAGAGTTGTAAAGATATTGGTTCAAAATGCTCAGCCGGTTCAGTTCGGTCAGCCTCTTTTCCTTATAGAGCCCACCTAAAAAATAGTATAAAAAAATAAACACCCCATACTTTCTTTCCGATAAGGTTATTATGTAAATAACGGGAAGGGGTTTCATGACTTTTAAAGAAATGATTCGGGTAATGCTGGCACGCAATGCTTCTGATTTGCATTTGCGGGTTGGTTTAAAACCAACATTACGTATCGATGGCAGGTTGTTCTTCGCTGATGACCAGATTTTAATGCCTCAGGATATAGATAAAGTTGTTGCTCAGATTCTTACTGAGTCGCAACAACAGAGGTTTCACCAGAAACGGGAAATGGATTTGGCGTTGTCCATATCAAAAATGGGAAGATTCCGTATCAATTTATATAAGCAGAGAGGAACGATTGGCATAGCTATAAGGAGGGTCAACACGGTTATACCCTCTTTTGAGGAGCTGAATCTACCGCAGATAGTTCAGGATATTGCGGATTCCAGGAAAGGGCTGGTAATAGTCACCGGTACTACCGGTTCTGGTAAATCAACAACTTTGGCGGCGATGATTGAGCATATCAACTCAACCAGAGCGGAAAATATTTTAACGATAGAAGACCCAATCGAGTATATATACCGTGATAAAAAATCAATAATTTCTCAACGGGAGGTTGGTGGAGATACAGAGAGCTTTGCCACAGCCTTGCGCCATGCCTTTCGTCAGGATCCTGATATCATCCTTATAGGTGAAGTGCGTGACCTTGATACTATGGGAATTGCCCTTACAGCTGCCGATACTGGCCATCTGGTGTTGACGACCCTCCACACTATGAATGCGGTTGAAACAATTTCACGTATTATTTCATTTTTTCCACCCCACCAACATCAACAGATAAGACTTCTACTCGCTGGAACCCTTAAATCGATAATCTGCCAGAAACTTCTCCCTCGTACCGATAAAGCGGGACGGATTCCTGCTGTCGAGATATTGGTCAGCACTGCCTCGATAAGAGAGTATCTTATTGACCAGATGAAAACACCTCTTATACATGAGTTAATTGAGCAGGGAACTGTCCAGTATGGAATGCAAAGTTTCGACCAGTCAATAATGAAGCTTTATCGCTCCGGATTTATATCATACGAGGAAGCTTTGGCCCAATCTACCAATCCTGACGATTTCGATCTTCATGTTAAAGGTATCACCTCTGCCTCAGAACGCGGCTGGACAGAGATGTCATCTGAAAAGGAAAAAGATGACAAGTTTGGATTTTAAGAATTTTCCAATTATAGGTGTATTAGTTTTAAAAATCCATTTTACAATAAAAAAACAACCGATAAAACTACTTCTTATTTGTTGATTTATGCCCAATATAATCATATTTCTTTTTGAGTATTTCACCATTATGGGCATCGATATAAAACAGGCACTGCTCTCTAACCAATTTTTTGGGTTTATATACTACAGTATCTACCTAATGTATGCCACATAAAGTCGTATGTCCAACCTGTATAAACTTGAGCATCTACTGCCGGTCTTTGTACTTGGCCTGTCCAATTATTATCAATGTCAGATGCTATTGTGAATGAATCACCACCAGCATGAAAATATGTTTTTATGCTTGATAAGAAATGCATATTGCCATCGTGGCCATGGGGGTCGTGGTAACCACATCGGGTTATATTCTTCATCCAGAAAGTTTCTTCATCATGGCAGTATGTTTCAATGCTGTCTTTGGTGTCACCCATAACACCTGTTCCATTTCCAATTTGATAGGTACCTGTACAAGCAACAAA
>NATP01000001.1 GCA_002085375.1 candidate division Zixibacteria bacterium 4484_95
CTATATTTTTTTGCAACTATTATTGTGCAATGCACTATAATGAATAAGAAATGTAAGTTAAACTTAGATGCGGTTAATTAAAAAATACAAAAATCGGAGACTTTACGATACCGAGTTAAAGAAGACTATCAAAATCGAGGATATAAAAAGATATATCGATGATGGCATACAGATAAAAGTTATCGATAATGCTACTAATAAAGATATCACTGTTAAGACTATGGTTTTGGTTTTGTCCAGCTCGGCCAAAGATACAAAGGAGAAAAGTGATAATGTCATTGTACAATTATTATTAAGGAAAGGAGTAGATGTTATGGATGTTGTCAAAAAATTGATGTTGGCTGCCATAGGTGCGGTTAACCTTTCTAAAGAGAGGGTGGAGGAGATATTAGATGAGCTTGTGAAAAAGGGGGAGATGACATCAGGTGAAAAAGCTGAGGCTTTAAGAAAAATGGCTGATAAAGTGGAATCATCTACTGAGAAAGTGAAAGAGGCGGTAGAGAAACAGGTTAAAAGCGCCATTGATAAAGTCAATGTTGGTGGCCGTATTGATGAGATTTCCAAAAAGGTTGATGACTTGGCAGCCTCTCTGGAGCAGTTGAAAAAAAAGATTGAAAAACGTTGTAATTAGTTATATTATCTGAAGAAAGTTGGCAATTTGTTTGCCGATAAATAGACAAGCAGTAAGGCGTTTGATTAAACGTCCGGGAAAAATTTCAATAATTATATTTAAAGTGGGCGCTTTTGGTACTTCCAAGACCAGATAAAGGTATAAAAAGCCTGATGAGATACCGCCAGATTGCGACGGTATTGATCAAGTATGGTTTTGGTGAGCTTGTTTACAGGATGAACCTTGTTTCCCCACTGAAACCCGGCGCCAAGAAAACTAAAGCGGTGGCTCAGAGTACTCCAGTTAGAGTTAGGTTAGCTTTGGAGGAACTCGGGCCTACATTTGTCAAGCTTGGGCAGGTTCTTTCCACCCGGCCGTTTTTGATACCAATGAATTATATTATCGAGCTTTCGAAACTTCAAGACCAGGTTGAACCTATGCCCTGGTCCCTGGCTGTGGATATTTTGTCTGGTGAACTTGGTAAACCAGTTGAAGATTGCTTTTCTGAAATAGACCCAGTGCCGATAGCCTCAGCTTCTTTAGCCCAGGTACATAATGCAACACTTATGGATGGTACACCGGTGGTTGTTAAAATCCAGCGTGAGGGGATAAAAAAAGTGATAGATTCAGATATGAGAATCCTTTACGATATCGCTGACCTCCTTTACAAGAATATTCCGGAAAGCCGTCATTATGACCCTAAAGGTATAGTAGAAGAGTTATCCTATACTACTTTTAAGGAACTCAATTTCTTAAATGAAGCCCGCAACATGGAGATATTTGCCGAGAATTTCAAAAATGAACCTGTTGTCAAAGTTCCGAAAATCTATTGGGATTACACTACCTTGAAGGTCCTGACAATGGAAAGAATTAAGGGGATAAAGATCTCCAGGCTCGAGGAGTTGAAGAAAGCAGGTTTTAATACCCAATTAATATGTAAAAACGGCTCCCGGCTAATATTAAAAATGATATTTGAAGATGGATTTTTCCATGCCGACCCGCATCCAGGAAATCTTTTTGTATGTGAAGGTGGTGTTATCGCACCGGTTGATTACGGGATGATGGGGGTTTTATCTGATTCCCAGATGGATGAGCTTGCCGATTTAGTTGTAACAGCCATGTCAAGAGATGCTGGTGCTATTGTCAGGATCTTGCAGAATTCAGGGATTGTTCCTGATGATGTAAATACAAGGGCGCTGGAACAGGATATAAACGAGCTGATTGTTAAATACTATCATATGGATCTTTCGCGGATAGAAATGAAAACAGCTCTGGATGAGTTTATTACGCTGGTTCAGCGTTATAAGATTAGATTACAGGCCGATTTCATGTTGTTGGGAAAAGCCTTGAGCACTTATGAAGAAGTTGGCCGTATGCTTTATCCTCAATTTAACTTTTTTGCAGAGATAATTCCCTACGTAAGAAAATTGACCGCCCGTAAATATAAACCGGGAAGATTCTATAAAGACATCTTGAAGATATTAAATGAATTAAGGTGGTTGTTAGTCGAATCTCCCAGGGAGTGGCGCCAGATAGCCAGTAAATTAAGAAAAGGGGAAATGGCTTTTCAGTTGCAGCACAAAGGCCTTGAGACTTTAATAAAAGAACTTGACAGCTCGTCCAACCGATTATCGGTATCGCTCTTGGTAGCAGGTTTAATAGTTGGTTCATCAATGATTATGACGGTGGATAAAGGGTATATGATATTTGACGTACCCCTGTTGGGTCTTATAGGGTATTTGGTTGCAGGTGTCTTAAGTATTTATTTGGTAGTATCTATATTGAGGTCTGGCAGGTTATAACTTAAATAATATAGTTACTTATTCTTAAATTTTTATTGACTCAACAACGATATTCTTGCTTGCAAAACATCGGATAAAGGCAAACTCTATATTTGCAGTTGGATTACATTATTTCAGAAATCGTAGTTCATTAAAAACGAAAGATAAGTTTGTTGACAGATATGACATAGTAAAGCATATTGGTTTTTATTAGAAATGTGCAACAATTAAGCGTTAAAGCCTGTGAATTGAAAAAGAACGACGTTATCAAACTCCAAGTTACAGATCTGGCATATGGAGGCAGGGGAGTTGCTGAAGAAGGGGGCAAGGTTGTCTTTGTCGAGAAAGGATTACCAGGCGATATTCTCGATGTGCGCATAAAAAAGGTTAAACCGGATTATTGTGAAGGTGTAACCGAGAGAATCATTCAACCCTCTCCACATAGATGTGAACCCTTGTGCCAGCATTTCGGCATCTGTGGTGGTTGCCGGTGGCAAAATTACAATTATAATATGCAATTGAAATTTAAGGCCGATCAGTTAAAGGAGAGTCTTATGCGCATTGGTGGGCTTTCCAACCCGCCGGTTGAGCCTATCATCGGGGCAAAAAAGATATATTTTTATCGTAACAAGATGGAGTTCTCATTTAATCGAGATAAAAATAACAATAATTTACTGGGTCTACACCAAACCGGTTTTTTCGATAGGGTTTTCGACCTCAACAAATGTTATCTGCAATCGGAGTTATCCAACGAAATCGTAAAGTTTGTTAAAGACGAATGCCATAGGTTGCATCTTCCGGCATATCATATCCGTAACCACGATGGCCTGATGCGTTTTTTAGTGATAAGAGAAAGCAAATTTGATAGCGGGGTTTTGGTCAACATCGTCACCGGCAAGGACTATCATGGATATGAGGACAGTATCGTTGAACTTGGTAAAAACCTCGCAGACAGGTTTAACAGGATAGAAAGTTTGCTCTGGACAATTAACAGCAAAAAGGCCAACATTGCCAAATGGGATATGTATCCCGAAAAATTGAAAAATGGTATACTGTATGGACGGGACCATATCTATGAAAAATTGGGGCGGTATCGTTTTCGGGTTTCTGCAGACAGCTTTTTCCAGACTAACCCATATCAGGCACAGATACTCTATGATACGGTAGTTGATTACGGTCAGCTCTCCGGACTTGATGATGTTTGTGATTTATATTGCGGGACGGGTACTATATCCGTCTATATTTCTGGATTGGTAAGATCGGTGGTGGGGGTTGAGTCAGTGGCTCAAGCAGTTTTTGATGCACGGATTAATGCTGAAGAAAATGGTCTTAACAACGTTGATTTTATTGTGGGGAATGTAGAGGATATAATCTTCGAATTAAGGAAGTTTAATAAGGTTATTCTTGATCCGCCGCGAGCAGGGTTACATCCTAAGGCATTAGAAAAAATCGTTGAAATATCACCTGAGATTGTTGTATATGTTTCGTGCAACCCAACGACTTTAGCCCGTGATATTGCCGGTTTTATTCAAAATGGGTATAACCTTCAAAGAGCAGTGGCGGTTGATATGTTTCCACACACTTATCATATAGAGTCAGTGGTCAAATTGGTACACAGATAAAATATCTGTATCTTTTAGCGGGAGGTAATCATGTTTAAAAAATTATTTATAATTCTGGTGATGGCTAGTTCAGTATATGCTGGTTTGTCTGAAGATATTAGGAGATTAGGTGATGAATATATTGCTTTAAAAAGCAGGTTCTACCCTGTTTGGGCAACAAATATGGGAATACATGATTATGACTCATTACTGACAAACTACAGTGGGGATAACGTTTTTAACTACAGGAATGAAATATTGGAGATAAAGCTGAAATTGCAGGAACTTGATACAACGAGATTGGAAATCGATGATTATATTGACTATCAGCTTCTTTTGTCCGATATCGATTATGATAATTTTATACTGGGTAAATATCCATATTATGAACATTCTCCAGCGCTCCACGTTGAGGAGGCTTTAAACTCCATATATTACTTGATGATAAATCAATCTATGTCTTTTAAGCAGAAAGCACCATTTATAATGGCCAGATTGAAAGCTATTCCAACGTTCCTACACCGTGGATTCAGTTATCTTTACCAACCAGTGGATATATTTTATGATACGGCTATAGAAACAGCTACTGAGGGTGAAACCCTTATCGATGAAGTAACACAGGAACTTTTAAAAATTTATCCGGAGAGAAGCAAGGCAATTGAGCAGTTGAATGTTGTAGTTAAAAAGAGCTTGAAAAATTATGTGAGATATTGTGAAAGTAAGAAAGAATATGCCTCTGGAACATATGCGATTGGTAAGGATAACCTTAATTTTTTATTGAAAAGAGTACATTTCATCGACATCGATTCTGATTCGTTAAAAAAGATTGGCCGGTATTGGTATAATGTAGCTAACTCTGCAATGGATTCTCTTCAGCGAATCATTGATTCAAAACCAAAGGGGAAAATTAAAAAGCATGCTCCTGCTGATTTTTCTAAAGAGGACATTATGGAATATTATCAGTGGGAGATAAACGAGACGGCTGATTTTTTCAAAGAAAAGGATGTCGTTACTATTCCTGAAGATATCGGTTCCTGCCTTCCGGTTGAGATGCCGCAATTTATGCGGGCAACTCATCGAGGTATTGCCTATCAACCACCGGCACCCTTTGATATTGACCAGACTGGTTATTTCTATGTCCGCCCGATACCACCGCTGGATTCGATTCTAAAAGATGAATATTACGATTATATTCAGAACCGGGGTTTTAAAGGTTCGGTCGTTCACGAGGCGTATCCTGGTCATCATCTTCAACTTAGCTTAGCAAACAGACATCCATCCCGCATTCGGCGCCTTCAGCAGGATATGGTTATGGCTGAGGGGTGGGCGCTATATTGCGAGCAGATGACCGTCGCTGGTATGCTGTGTACGGCGGTATCCGTTTCCGGGCGATAAGAGTAATTGTCGATTGTTCGTTGGCTGATGGCACTATGACCCCTGATTCAGCATTGGTATTTATGAATAATATGCTTGGAGAAAACACTGATTATTTTACCGCTGAGATTCGCCGATACTGCGCTAATCCAACGACAGCTTTATGCTATTTAACAGGGAAGTTGATTATTTTAGATATGTTGAACAAAGCTCGCAGGATTGAAAGCAACTCTTTTTCTTTAAGAAGGTTTCATGACCGTCTCTTGGCCGAGGGCACAATTTCACCTAATTTAATAGCCTTAAAACTTGGTTATAAAGAATAAATAAGTCCCATTTATTGCCGATAATTTTATAAGGTTAGTGTATATGAAGATAATTCATACATCCGATATTCATTTAGGTAAAAAGTTTATCGGGCTCAAACTTGCCGGTGATGGATTAAGAGCGGGTTTGAAGGCGTCATTATCAAGGATCGTAGATTACACCCTTGAGCAGAAGGCTGATTTGCTCTTAATTGCCGGCAATCTTTTCGATACACTCGAAGTTTCTAAAAATCTTCAAGATTTTGTTGCCAACGAATTGGCTAGGCTAAAGGAAATTCCTGCAATTATCCTTCCCGGACAGCACGATTATAATGCCGGTGGCTCTTTCTGGAAAAGTTGGGAGGGCTATCATTCACAAGGCAATATATTTGTTTTCAATGGAGAGAAAACATATTACAAATTCGATAAGTTAGATTGCACCGTATATGGATTTCCATATTCAACCGAGGGTAAGCGTAAAAAGTACTTTATGGAGCCTAATAAAAAGCAGGAAACCAAATTCCATATAGCAATGGTTTGCATAGGGCCTGATGACTTTAACAATCAAGTTCGGGAAGATAATCCTGATAAGCCTCCAATTGAGGGATTCGATTATGTAGCTATGGGAGGTCAACCTGTATTTATGGATTTATCTTTTCCTGGTTTCAGAGCGGCCTATAGCGGAGCCCCCGAGCAACTTGATTTCAACCAGAAAGAGGCTGGTTGTATAGCCAGGATCGAGATTGATGAGTCGAATGAAGTCAGGATAGAAAAAGTTCCTTTCGGTAAGTTTATCTGGCGCACTGAGGAGCTGAAGGCGAAAGATGTTTTAAACAATGATGACCTGATAAGTAAAATTAGGGAGATGGCAGGTCCTGATTCACTTCTGCGGCTCAAATTTTCTGGACTGGCTTTGTTCGAAGCGGAGGTTGAACCTGAACATGTTCAGAAGTTGATGGAGAAAGAATTTTTATATCTGGATATTGTTGATGAGATGACGGTACTTCCCGAGAATGTTTTCGAGGTTAAAGTTTCCGAAAAAACGCTTCTTGGGCAGTATATCAAGGTGATGGCGGAACAGCTTAGCCGAGCAGACAACAATATAAAGCCGCATCTTGAAAAATCATTAAAAATTGGTTACGCTCTCCTTCAGGGACGGGAGTTGTGGTAAAATGAACCTTACCAGCCTGGTTATTGAAAATTTCGGAAAATTTAAGAGTTTTGAATGTGATTTCACTCCCGGTTTGAATCTTATTAAGGGGGCAAATGAAACCGGGAAGTCGACATTGGTCTCAGCCATAGCCATGGCATTATATGGTGAACCGGGGTTTGCACAAGAAGATATCGACAAATCAAAGACCTGGGGAACCGATATACCGTTTGTGCTTAAGGCCAGTATTTCTTCCGATGATTTCACTGGAGTTTTAGAAAAGGATTTTAGTTCGGGTCAGACAAAGCTTATAAACCAGGAACAAAGCATCTCGGAAAATGATAAAGATAGGATTTTAAAGGTTATAACCGGAGCGATTGGGCTACCCACGGCAGAGCTTTTCCGGGCTACCGCATGTATCGAGCAGGGGGAGATAACTAAAATCGGTGATTCTTTGGAGGCAATAAGAGATAAACTTGAAACGCTTGTCACCGGTGGGCATGAGGATTTGGTTGCATCTGAAGTAATTGCCAAAATAGATCGTCGCATAGAAGATATAACCCGCAAAGATAAACTCAGAGCAGGATTATTACAAAAACTTGAAGAACAGCAGGCGGATATTGATTATAACATTGATAAGTTGGAACGTGAAATTAACAATATAAAATCGTGGAGAAATTCTCTTGCCCAGATCGAGATCGCTTTTGTTAACAGCAGAGAGGATTATAAAAGCAAAAAACAACAGTTAGAAATTGCCAAAAAAGTTGAAGAAGCACGTTTGGAAATAGAACGGGTTACCCAACAGAATAAAGATATTTCTAAAAAACTGGAAGAGATAGAAAGCTCTGGCGCGAAAGTCGAGGAACTAAAAAGGGAAATAAATCAGGTTGTTGATATATCAACTGGGGACCGCCAGCAGATTGAGGAAACATCGTCTGCATTAAATTATCTCCGACCCAAATTAAGAGACCTGGAGAAAGATGTTGAGGAGGCTAATGAGGAGCTTGACAGTTATAAGTTAAGCGGTGGTCTTATTGGCTGGATGATTTTATCAGTGGTGTTATTCGGATTTTCAATTGTCGACTATTTGGTGCATTTTACCGGATTCTATTTTCACCTGGGTGGTTTTGGTTTGATATCGTTTATGTTATCGGCAATGGTTCTGTTGAAAGCTAACCAGAAAAGGGTATTTTTCAAGGAGCAATTGAATATAAAGGGGCAGAAGAAAAAAGAGGTTGAAAAGGAAATAGAGCAACGGTCTGAAGAGTTGAAAAAACTTCTGGGTAGATACAATATCAGCTCTATTGACCAGATGCATCAGTCTATCTGGAAACGGAATGAACTGGAAAAACTGCTCAAATCGGAAACTGAACGTTACCAAAGCCTTCTTGATGGTCAGACTGAGGAGCAATTTAAGCAAAAGTTTAAGGACCTTGAGCGAAAAATAAATAAGAATAAAGCCTTCCTTGAGAAGTGTGCAGGCCAGGTGATTGATACGGCTGAAGTTGAAAGGTTAGAACTTATTGTGGCTCAGCTTGAGGAGCAAAATAATAACCTAAAAAGTGAAATAAAATCATTAAACCACCAGATAGATACTGCAGAGGGGGGAGTTGAACTTTTAGCAAGCTATCTTGAGCGCAAGGAAGAAGCTCGAGCAAAAAAAATTAAATTGGTTGAGGAGCTTTCGGTATTAAGCCTTACTAAAAGATGTATCGAGAAAGCCCGTCAGAATGTGATGATATCCACTCTGGAACTTCTTGAAAAAAGAACCTCTGAAATTTTGGAGATGATAACCGGCGGTAAATATAAAAAGGTCCGTTTCGACAAATCGACACTGAGATTTGAGGTTTTTGTCGATGATAAAAGGGGTTGGGTCGACCCTCTTAAGGAACTTTCGCGAGGAACGATAGAACAGATATATTTAACAGCCCGCCTGGCTTTAACTGAAATTTTGTCTGATAAAGCCCAACCACCAATTATCCTCGATGACCCGTTTAATAATCTTGATGCACAAAGACTTGAAAACACAATGAAGATGCTTAAACAGATGTCGGAGAACCGTCAGATACTTCTTTTAACATCTGATGATAGCATGGACAGCTGGGCTGATAACATAATCCAACTGTAATCAATATTTGTAGAACAATCATAAACCTTATATAGGTCGCCTGCCGTATATTCAACGGGTAAATGGGTACTTTTTTATTTACCTGGTTTTTGACATTTCTTGACTGCTGTTGAGATATTTATAATATAATTATTTTATGGACGCTTCCTCCGAACCCTCTAACCGGCAGATTCGAAAGGCGATTTATTCGTTGGCATTACCCATAGTCTGGTCGAATTTTCTTCAGCGGGGAGTGGGCATAATTGATGCTATGATGGTACCGGTGCCAACCAACCTGATAAACGTTGCCAGTCGGCTGGAACGGGTATAGTTATGGGTATTTGCATATCGATGATGTTAGGTTTAATAGGGTATATATTCAGCTATAGAGTAGCTGTTTTGATGGGGGCAACTCACCAGGTTGCCCTGTTGGCAGAGGATTACCTTCATATAATATTTATCTTTCTAATAGCCCGGGGTTTAATTTACATTTTAAGCTCGATATTTCAGGGAGCTGGTAACAGCAAAACCCCCCTTAACGTTATAATCTGGGTCAACATAATTCACATAATAATAGCCTATCCCTTGATTTACGGGATGTCGATATCGCCTTTGAAATTATACATTCCTTCATGGGGTGTAAAAGGCGCAGCTTTTGCAACCGGCATTACCGAGGTTGGTGGAGCTATTGTTCTTTTTACGTTAGCCTTAAAAAAAGGACTGGTGCACTTTTCGTTGTGCAGAATCAATTCTATCGATTTTAGAAAGATCGTCCGCTTGGGAGTGCCTGTGTTTATTGAGCGAATACTTCTTACTTCTATGCAAATGGTTTATGCCAGGATAGTGGTAGGTTTTTCGGTGGCTGCCTATGCTGCCCATCAGGTTGGTTTCAATATTGAGGCGCTCTCGTTTCTTCCCGGACAGGGTTTCGCCCAGGGAGCTACCGCTCTGGTTGGTCAAAGTATGGGCGCTAAAAAACCCAGAAGGGCAAAGCGAATGGGTTACCAGACAAGTTTAATCGCTCTTGTTATAATGACGCTTTTTGGCGCTTCATACTTGATAATACCACGTTTCTGGGTTAACCTCTTTACTACTGATCCAAGCGTTGTTGCTTATGGGATTACGTTTTGTTATATAGTGGCCTTTGTTCAACCACCATTAGCGTTGTCTTTAGTTTTTGCCGGGGCTTTGAGAGGAGCTGGTGAAACTCGTTTTGTAATGTATACCTCTATATTTGGCTCATGGTTAATAAGACTTCCTTTCGCATATATTTTAGGTATATATTTAGGTGGGGGTATAGTATGGGTATGGCTGGCAATGCTTGCAGATTGGCTTGTTCGGGTAACTGTGCTTTTCTGGAGATTTAAACGGGGTAAGACATTCAGGTTTTGATCTTATAGGGATGCTTACTAATGCACTGTCTCCGACATTTTTTATATCGTCATTGCCCCCATATTGGAAGCAATCTATAATTATGATTTATTAGCTTTGTATGGAATGACGATTTATTGTAATGTTATTTATAGGACACAACATTATTTATCGTTTCTTTTTTATCAAGTTCTTTTCTCAATGCCTGGGCGATAGTTTTCAAGGTTAATGGTTTTCTTATGAATGCGCCTGCGCCCAGTTTTAAAGCCTCTTCAACTTTTTCTGTTTCTTTATAACCAGATATAATGATTGCTTTTTGAGAGGGGTTGAACTTTAGCACTTTTTTATATGTTTCAGCGCCATCGATACCGTCGGGCATTATCATGTCCAGCAACAATATGTCCTGTGGATTTTTTTTGATGAAGTCTATTGCTTTTTCACCGCTTTCGACAGTTGAGACTTTATAACCAAGTTTTTTCAGTAACTTAGAAGCGACTTCCCTCTGGACATTGTCATCGTCAACAACCAAGATATTTTCAGTTCCACCAACGATTTGTTCCGGTACTTTTTCTTCGAGGCTTTCACGGGTAATTGGGAAATACAGGTAAAACTTCGTTCCCTCGCCAACTTTACTTTCCACATCGATATAACCATTGTGGTCTTCAACAACAGCATGAACGATACTTAAGCCTAAACCCGATCCTCTTTTTTTCGTGGTCGTTTTTGTGGTGAAGAAGGGGTCTAATATTTTGGGCATGATATCATCAGGTATGCCACTGCCGGTATCGGAAACGGTGAGCCGGACATACTCTCCACGAGGAACTCGTCCAAATTTTCCGGATAATTTATCTACATAATAATTTTCGGTCTTTATGGTCAGGTGACCGACATCCATCATGGCATCCCTGGCGTTATGTACAAGGTTTAATATAACCCGGAATATCTGTGAACTTCCGCCTTTGATGTTCATAAGATTGTCACTTAAGTCTGTCTCGATTGTTAACGTTTCAGGGACCATGTGGATATGTTTTATCACGTTTGTGATGATATCATTTAAGTTCAAGGGTTCAAGACTGTAATGACCTCTTCTGCCCAATGTTAAAAGTTGCTGGTTGATTTCTGTTATCTGTTCGGCCGATCTTTCTATTTCCTCGATATATTGTAAAACCGGATGGTTTTCTGGAAGTTCTTCCCTGATTATTTCCGGGTATGCCATAAGTGGCGCCAGCAGATTGTTGAAATCATGAGCGACCTGTCCGGCAACCCTGCCAGCCTCCTCAAGACGTTGAGCCCGTAAGGCGGATTCCTGAAGGCTCTTTTTCTCAGTGATATCTATAATCGATCCAAAAGCACCGATATAATTGTTTTTATCATCAAATCTGGGAGAGATAGAAGCATTAATGATTTTTCTTTTACCTTTGGCTGTTATTATTTCTAATTCATACTTGGTGCTTATTCCTTTTTTACGTTTGGCTGTCTGTGATAGAACTAAGTCCTTTTGGCGATTATGAGTGTAATCTAATAAACTTTTTCCTACCATGTCATCAGGGGAATCCTCATCAAATATCTTGGCAAAAGCGGGATTGCAAATTTGAATCACTTCATTTTCATCGACTAAACCTATTCCTTCAATTACAGAGTTAAATAATTCCTGATAACGTCTTTCGGATATTTTCAGCTTTTCTTCTGCTTTTTTGCGTTCGGTGATATCCTCCCCAGAACTGAGATGACCTACGATATTACCTTTCTTATCTTTTATAACAGTATTGTGCCAGGCTATCATCCTTTCTTCACCTGACTTGGTGAGGATTGGATTCTCGTAATATTCTACATTTTCAATCTCTCCAGTTAATAGTTTCTTTGATACAGACTTTAGTTTCTCCCGCATCCGTTCTGGTATGAAATTATCAAACCAGTTTTTACCGATAATTTCTTTTTCTTTATATCCCAGGACCTTACATCCCGTCTTGTTTATAAGTATTATTTCTCCCTTAGTATTGATGGCTACTATTAATACCCCTGCTATATCGAGGTATTTCCGAACTTTTTCTTTTTCTGATTTTAGCTCCTCTTCCATTTGTTTGCGACTGGTGATATCCCGGACGATAGCCTGAACCATTACCTTATTTTCAACCTTGATACGATTTAGACTAACCTCTGAATCGAATAAAGTCCCATCAAGTTTTTGATGTTTCCATTCGAACAATTGTGGATTTCCGTTTAGGACGGCTCTTATTTTTTTTAGTGCTTTTTCTTTTGAGTCACTTCCATCCGGTTGACGGGGTGGAGAAAATTCATAAGGTGTATGGTGGAGAATTTCTTCACGCTTACAACCAAATATGTCCTCTGTTTTAAGATTACAGTCTATGAATGTATCTTCATCCATCAGAAATATTGCGTCGTTGGCGTTCTCAAATATCGATTTAAACTTGTGCTCGGAATTAATAATGCGCTCTTCTGCCTTTTTGCGTTTGGTGATATCTATAACAATACCCTGATAATGGGTGATTATACCTTCGGCATTTCTTCTGATTTCCGTTATATCGTCAACCCATTTAACCTCTCCGTTTTTTGTAACAATCCGGTATGGCTTGTGCTTAAATCCTTCCCTTCCTTTTTCTCTACTATATCTTGATGCCTCTTTTGCCACTCTATCCAGATCTTCAGGATGAATAACCTTGTCATATGGTATCATTCCTGTCATGAATTCTTTATCTGTGTAACCAAATAATTCCTTGACGTTTTCTGAAACGAATTCGACAGGCCACCCCTCTTTATTCTGCCAGAGAAAAACCACGACGGGACTCTTGTTGATGATTTTGTAAGCCTCTTTAAGTTTCTCTTCCGCTTCTTTGCGCTCGGTGATATCACGAGCGATGCCCAACAACAAAGTTCTGTCTTTAATCTTTACCGGGTATGTCCTTATTTCCACTGTAATTTGTTTGCCATTTTTATGATTGAGAACTAGTTCGTGAGGCTTAACCTGTTTTCCAAGTGTATATTCAACAAGAATCTGTTTCACTTTCTGGATTTGCGACTGTGGAAGTGCTTTTAGCTCGGAGAATTTCTTTCCGATTAATTCATGTTTCTCATAACCGATTATCTCTTTTGCAGCTTCATTAACATCTATGACAGCGCCTTCTAAATCGTATAGAAAATAAGCATCAGGGTCAAATTCGAATAGTATTTGTAGTCTTTTTTCGGTATCTTTAAATTTATTTTCTACCCTTGCAGCATGCTCTCTTAATAAAACAATTACTATGGCGATAACTACAAACATGATGGCACGAGCATAGTCATTTATAGGTGTCACATCCGGTCTGAATAAAATATGACTGAAAATTAGAAAAGCAGATGAAAATATAGCAACAATTAACCCTTTTCGTTTCCACCAGATGCAGGCCAAAATTATTGGAATATAAAAGAGATGGGAGATAATTGTTCCAATTTTTAGCACTGAATGGAAGTAGTACACCAACAAACAAGTAATGACAAATAGACCGGCAACCGAACCTATCTTAGATTTTTTTGGTATCATTTTACTTCCCCCGTTTGTGCTTTTAATAAGGAGCAATTACAAGTTAGCTATGTACTTGTGTCGTTAATTCAGGCATACTTATAGGAACATATAAAAATTTTTGCATTTTTCACCTGAATAGTTGAAAAATCTTTGTTAACTTAAACTCCCTCAGCTAACATATTGAACTTCCCCCGTATTACTCCATTTTTTTTCTCGCAGTTTAAATCATATGTCAGCTATAATTTTTATCGGTTATTGGAAAGGATATTTTACATTTTATTGATATTTTTTGCATAGTTTAATTGACATTACGCTATAGGTCAGACCCCCCAACATTAAGGAGAAAACCAACATTCTGGCTTTTAAGAAGTCGAAATTATGTTTCATGCAAATGATTAACGTAATATACTTTTGCAACCCTTGATAGCTGGGCCTTTCCAGCTCCAGTGAAGCCCCTGAAAGGTTTACCTATTAGTTCTAGGATATGATGTAAAATTTTGGGGTAAATTTTAAATGTTCGGTTAGATAATTAGGAGACGTTACCTGACCGTATATAGGTGCTGTCAGGTCATACCCTTGTAGCCACGACCTGACACAGAACTTCGCTTCTGGCATATTTCCTCTTGACTTGGGGAACCGTTGCCCTATTTTTTGAAGTTGTTTATAAAAATATTGAGTTTTCTTTAATTACAGGTCGCTTTTAGACCAACGGAGGAAAACGCGACATTCTGACTTTAGAAAGAAGGGATAAGGGTGTTAAACGAGAAATGAAAGTTACTGATGAGAAAATTCTGGAAGCTTTAAAAAATGTCAACGATCCAGAACTTGGCCGATCCATTGTCGATCTGGGAATGGTGGATAAGATCGAGCGGGATGATGGGACTGTCAAAATTACCGTTAAACTGACCATATCTGGTTGCCCGATGAAGTACAAGTTTGATGAAGATATCAAATCTGCTTTGATGTCTGTTGATGGAATTAAGAAGGTGGAGGTTGGTTTTTCATCTATGAACCAGCAGGAACGGGATGCTCTCACCAAGAAAATGACGGGGCAGGTGAAGTCGGATATATTCGATGATGCCAGGGTAAATAATATCATCGCTATCGCCTCGGGCAAAGGCGGGGTTGGTAAATCGACGGTTACGGTTAATTTAGCGTATGCCCTGAAAAACGAAGGTTATTCGGTGGGCATCATAGATTCCGATGTCTATGGATTTTCCATTCCTCGCATGATGGGTGTTAAGGCTTTGCCAACGGTGATCGATGAAACCATGATACCGGTTGACAAAGATGGCATCAAGGTCATCTCCATGGGCTTTTTCCTTGAGGAGGACCAAGCTGTTTTATGGCGTGGGCCATTGTTGCATAAAGCGGTGGTGCAGTTTCTTACACAGGTTTACTGGGATAAACTCGATTTTTTATTAATTGACCTTCCGCCGGGCACAGGTGATGTCACCCTTTCAATATCACAAACGGTTAAACAGGCGCATCTGTTGGTGGTCACAACGCCTCAACCAGCCGCTTCAAGCGTTGCCCAGCGTGTGGCAGAGCTGTCTAAGAAAGCTAATTTCAATTTGATTGGTGTAATAGAAAACATGTCATATTTTATTGCTCCTGATGGTTCAAAGCAGTATATATTCGGAGACGGTGGCGGTAAGTTTCTGGCTGATAAGATGGGTACGGCTTTATTAGGCCAGATACCGCTTGAACAGGCGATACGTGAGGGTGGTGACCTGGGCAAACCGATAACTGATTCAAAAGGAGATCATGCCTCAAAAGAGTTTAAAAATATAGCTGATAAGCTAATCGGTATGTTGGTGAAAAAGTAAATAACACAAAACCAATAAACATAAACGGTGATAAAGGTGAAAGAGAAAGTCCAGAAAGCATTAGATAAAATAAGACCAATGCTTCAGGCCGATGGCGGCGACTGTGAGCTTATTGATGTCAGCGTTGATGGTGTGGTCAAGGTGAAACTGACCGGTGCCTGCCAGGGTTGTCCCATGTCAGAAATGACCTTGAAAATGGGTATCGAAAGGCAATTAAAGTCAATGGTGCCGGAGGTCAAAGAAGTTACAACTTAATATTATTCCCACCACAAGTGAGGCATTATCGTAATCGACAGGATGTTTTGAATTTTCTATTGTCCGGTAGGGATGTTTAAAGAAGTATATCCTACTCGCTTAGAATTATAAAGATATATTGCTTTCTGATAAAATTTGCTTTATAATACATCAGGTTTGTATTTTTAAAGATTCAGGCGGGCGAATTCATTGAAACAAAGCGATATTGTTGAAATGATTTTTTGTTAATACTGTTTAAGTGGGTTTTGTTGGTTCTCTTTTTTTGCATAATAGGATTATATTGTTTCAGCCATTAAAGTCGTGAACCGGCTTTGGTCCTGTAGAAATCATACTTTTGAAAGATACTCAATAACCTTATACCGATTTACAAGCCTGGTGAGTTTTCACTTTACAATCGTGGACGGTTTCAACCTGTTTTCCCAGTTATAATCCTTAGGTTCTCTTTTAGCTGTTGAATGCACAAGTCTGTAATTACCATAACCTGTCTCATCGATGAAGATGAAATAGACACCCCCTTCTAATTCGTTATAGTTCCACCTTATCCAGGGTTTTTCTTCAAGGGATGATGGATAATTTTCCTCATCGGAAGGAGGGCCATAAGTAATATAAACCCTGCCCATGTCAGTTTTCCAACCATTACCTTGACCATCCTTTGATTTAAATGTTGAGAAAGCCTCGTTGGCATATCTGAAACGCTGGTAATGTTCGATCTTGTATTCGTTTATGAGCGTTGAAGGGTTAGTGTCGCGTCTTGCCCAAAACGCTTTGGCGAAATTGTTTTTGCCCTCAATGGATAATTCATCGTACTGCTTCAACTCATCACGGGTGCAGATATATAGGATTTGGTTTCTGAAATTTTTTGCCTCTTCTTCGTTAGTGATTTTATCAGCTTCGGGGAAATCGGCAAGTTCCCTTTTCTCTCTGGCTATTTCCCATTCCAATTTGCCAGGGCTTACCTCGAATATCTTGCTGGTGAAGGTGCTATCATCACCGGAATAAGCATTTACCTGAAGATTATATAAACCGACCCTGAAAGCAGATATGTTAATGCCATTTAGAATAATGGCAGGTTTTTCCAAAATAGGCCGGGTTGCAATAGGTATGTTTTTATAAAGGTTATTGTTGCTGTCATAAATGCGGATATCAAGAGTGTAATTTTCCATGGAACGGTCAAGGTTATATAACTCTGCATAAAAGTATACAATGGTATCATCATGAGAAAAGACATTGCGAGTATTGGGGATGATTTTTTTCCCTGCTTTATCAAAGGGGCCACCATCTGCTTCGGTAACGTTATAGGCAAGTTCGATAGTGGATATTTCCAATTGGTCCTGCGAATATGCGGGAACTACCATCTTGATTTTTCGTTTTCCCGAGGTATTTGAGTTTACATCGGAAACCATGATAGTAAGGTCGTAATTACCTGGTATGAGCGACCCTGTGAAGATGTCGTTAATGAGATAGTTGGATTGATTGGCTTCCGTTAGTGATGATGCATGCAAAGCAGCCTGCCAGGATTTAGAATCGATGAAATCTCCTGTTTCGGATTTTAGCTCGACATTTATGTCGGCAAGAGCATAATATCCTGTTGTGTCAGGTAAGAATGAGAATTGATTTCTGAGAAAGCTGTAATAGATCTCGGTGAAAACATATTCGGTGCTATCGGAATATTTAAAACATGAATAATCGGCAGAAATGAAAAGATTATTAGGTGATTTGGATATATCTGCAAGCCCGATGATTGGAAACAAGATAAGTAAACATAATACTAAAATATCCTTCATGGTTTTCCTTTCCTGAAATCAATTTGTTTACTTATATCGCCGTCATACGGGTATTGTAACGTATATTCGCCGTAACCTTTTTCATCTATAAACAAAAATCTCTGTCGGGGTTTGTAATAATACCAGATTTCATAGGGTCTAACATCTATATCGAATGGATGACGTTCGATGTCATCAGGTTCACCGTAGATAATATGAATCCTGCCCATATCGGTTTTCCAGCCATCTTTCCCGGGAAGGCTGTAATATTTATTTGAATAAGCGATGCGTCGATAATATTCATCCCTCAATTCATTTTCCTGTGTGCCAGGGCTGGGATCGCGTGATTTCCAGAATTCGTTCCATAATTGAATTATTTTATCTTTACCCGCATTGCGAAGTTTATCCATTTCCTTTGAATTGGCGATGTATCTTAACTGATCAATGGCTATATCAATATCATATTCCACCATTGCCAAGCCAGATAAAGCTATTTTGAAATTACCGCTTGTAGAAACAGTTTTACCCTTCTTAGAAGATTGATCTTTTATCACTAAATTATAATAACCTGGTTTGAGTTTCTCTAAGCTAAGCTTACCAACGAAACCGTTCAGCTTAGTTATTTTACTGCAAACAGTATCCGATACCACATAATTATTTTTGTTGTCTAAAACCTCGAAAATAAAATATGTGGTGTCCCCCACCTGCTTGTCGGAGTAATATTCATAATAATACTTAAGTTCGTTATTGCTATCGCCATAAATTCTGGAGCATGAAGGAATCACTTTCCAGGGACTTTTATCAAAGACATTAGGTTCACCGGCTTCGGATATTTCACGGGCGAACTCTATTGATGAAAACATCGGTATTTTTGATTTATAATCAGGTAAAACCAGGTTAGTTTTTAAAGGCAATGATGTGCCAGCATTTGAATCGTTTAAGGTGATCTCTATTTTATATTTGCCCGGTTTTAAAAAAAACTTGAACGAGTTTATGAGAAAATCTTCGGGATTTGATGCTTTTTCAAAGGTTTCTTTGTATAAAAATCCTTCAGTTTCGCTTGCTGTAATCTGCTTTCTACCTTTTTTTATAACGGCGTTTACGCTGTAATTGGCGACATATTTACCATTCTTGCGGATATGTAATAGTTTTGATGTGTAGATCTGATAATATACTTCCAACTTCACAAGGTCAGTACTATCGGAGGCGAACGAAGCGAAATCCACGTAAAAAGCCGAATTTTGTGTCCCCTGGAATGACCAGGTTGGAATGGATAAAACTAATATAGTTATTATGCTCATTATCCTGTTTAGCAAAATTATCTCCCTTTTATTTTTATAACGTTACAATTATCCATTTGTTCTTTTTTATGATAATATTCGTGAGATTTCAATTGTTTCTTTTGGATTTTGCATTTTTTAGAGTTTTTTTTCAATTAATTATTTACAAGTATCAGTTATAGTTTCCACCGAAATATTTTTACGTCGTTTATTTTATTCATAACGCAGGCATTCTATGGGGTCAAGTCGTGAGGCGCGGGCGGCCGGATACATTCCAAAAATGAGAGCCACACCTACTGAAAAACTAAAACCTATTATAACCCAGAGTACTGGTACAACAGCGGGCAAAGGTGAAATCAGGGCTATAAATTGAGACAATAGAATACCACAGATGATTCCCATAACACCTCCAAAACCGGATAATGTTATAGCCTCGATTAAAAACTGCCATAATATATTTGAACGTTTGGCTCCGACAGCTTTACGTATGCCAATCTCCTTGGTGCGCTCGGTAACCGAGACAAGCATGATATTCATCACTCCAACGCCACCGACAAGAAGACCGATTGAAGAGATGACAATCATAACCAGCCACACGGCCTGGGTAAGAGAGGTCCATATCTCCATTAGGTTTTCTTGGGTGAAGATAGCGAAGTTGTTTTCATCATTATACTTGAGACCACGGCGGCGGCGCATGAGGTCGGTAATTTGGTCAATGGCTTCTTGTAGTAGTTCAGGACTTCTAGCCTTACAGGCAAGCCATAACTCAACCTCTTCAGGATGGATTTTTTTAAAAGTACCATAAGGGATAAGGATGAAATTATTTTCTCTACTGCCCATTATCGTTTCCCGTTTTTCCATGACACCGATAACTAAAAATTTGTCGTTATTCACAAGTATCTCCTTGTTAATCGGGTCAGTATGCGGGAAAAGAGCCTTGGCAACATCATCACCTATAACACACACAAAAGAACGATATTTTACATCAGTGTCAGTGATAAACCGACCATTTTCTACAAAAAAATTATTGACTTTTTCGTAATCCGGCAGGGTTCCAAAAAATGAAGGGTATCTGGCTTTGTTTTCTTTGTATTTGGCGATGTTTCCTCCGCGTTGAGTAAAATAATTCTGTGGTGAAACAGCTTCAACAGCCGGACAGAAACGCATTATGGCCTGAGCATCCTCAAAAGTTATCCCTGGTCGATTGCGCTCGGAAGAACTTCGCCGACCGGTTTGTATTCCCGGTTTATATTTTGAAACATATATAACATTAGAGCCAAGACTTTCGATCTGTTTTGACATGGAACTATTTAGCCCCTCAATTAGCGAAACCATACCGATGATAGCAGTTACTCCGACCAGGACACCAAGAATGGTTAAAAAGGAGCGCAGCTTGTGAGCCCTTATCGTTCCCAGAGCCATTATCAGGCTTTCTTTTAGTTCCAGCAAATGCATTTTAATAATTTAGTTCAACTTCTGATAGAGTAAGAATTATTACAATACAAGTATTTTATTAGACCCCCTATCATTCATGGAAATATAAACCTATTCATACCTCAAACACTCCACCGGGTCAAGTCTGGCGGCTCTCATGGCAGGGAATATGCCAAAGAACAACCCTACCGATGAGGCAATTCCCAACCCAGCTAAAATAGCCCATGTTTCTATGGTGGCGGGCAAGGGTGTTTGTGCCCCGACAAGTAAGGCTAAACCACACCCCAGACCAACACCGATGGTTCCTCCCAGAAGAGAGAGAGTTACTGACTCAACTAAAAACTGCCAGAGTATGTCACGCCGTTTGGCGCCGATGGCTTTTCTTATCCCGATTTCGTGTGTCCTTTCTGTTACCGATACCAGCATTATATTCATGATTACGATCCCCCCAACCACGAGTGATATACTTGAGATACCTATAAGCACAATCCAGGCACCATTTACAAAATTGTTATAAAGCTCCATTAGGGAAGCAGCGGTATATATACCAAAACTATCAGGGTCTTTGTATTTATCGCCACGACGGTTGCGAAGGATAACCCGGACCTGGTCCTGAGCCTCCTCCATATCGGAAACAGATTTTGCCATTATGTATATTTCAACACTTCGACGCCTGCCGAAATATTTCTCAAATGTTCTGATGGGCAATACAATCCAATTATCCTGATTTTGCCCCAGAAAGGAACCTCTCTTTGTGCCAACACCAATAATACGCAGATAATAATTACCCACTTTTATATTTTTATTTATTGGATCTATTCCGGGGAAAAGGTTATCTGCAATCTCTGGACCTATAACGCAAACAGCTCGACGGTGTTTTTCATCGGAATTGGTAAAATTACGGCCGGTAGCAATATCAACATCCGATATATCGATATAGTTGTGCGTAACACCCATAACATCGACATCTTCAAGGTATTGAGCACCATATTTAACATGTCTTCGGGTATATACCGAACCTCCCACATCATAACATAAAGAACAATAACGCCTGACCGCATTCATATCATCAAGGGTTAGTTTTTTACGTTTTCGAGCCTCCATCCAATCTTCATGGGAAGTTATTATACCATATCGGTCAATGACGAATGTCGAGGAACCCATAGAGTTGATTTTGTTAGCTACATATTTGTTC
Organism: candidate division Zixibacteria bacterium 4484_95; assembly: GCA_002085375.1. GTDB lineage: Bacteria > Zixibacteria > MSB-5A5 > UBA10806 > 4484-95 > 4484-95. The sequence goes on from NATP01000001.1 coordinate 21,573, forward strand.
ATGCCGTTGATGACCGAGACCACGGTAATGACTGTTGTTACACCTATTACGATGCCAATGAGGGTAAGTATGGCTCGTAATTTATTAGCATATATTGCTCGCAGAGCTATTATGATTCCTTCAAGTAACCGCATGATACTTACATGTGTTTTAATCGGATGGTTTGTTGATTGTTTCCTCTTTTTCAACCAAACCGTCGCGTATATATATTATTCGATCGGCATAAGAAGCAATGTCGTGTTCATGGGTGACGATGATTACTGTGTTGCCGGTTTTATGCAGTTGAGATAATAATTGCATGATTTCTTTTCCGGTTTTAGTATCGAGGTTACCTGTGGGCTCATCAGCCAGTATTAAAGAGGGGTTGTTCACAAGAGCCCGGGCAATTGCCACTCTCTGACGTTGGCCACCGGATAGTTCGTTTGGTTTGTGGTTCATCCTATCGGCCAAGTCAACCAACTCTAAAGCTCTTTTGGATTTTTTAATTCTATCGTTAGTATGGGTGCTGTTATAAATCAGTGGAAGTTCTACGTTACGTAGGGCGCTTACTCGTGGCAGAAGATTAAATGTTTGGAAAATAAAGCCGATTTCTTTATTCCGGATAAATGCCAGCTCATCATCGTTCATCGATGAAACCTTGCGGTTGCTTAAAAAGTATTCACCTTTTGTTGGGGTATCAAGGCAACCGATTAAGTTCATGAGCGTTGATTTTCCCGAGCCAGATGGTCCCATTATGGCAATGTATTCACCTTTTGCTATTTTCAGGCTTACTCCTCTTAAGGCAAGCACCTTTTCTGAGCCCATGTCGTATATTTTCCATATATCTCTGGTTTCAATTAACACAACTACTCCTTAACGAATTTCCCGGGTCAATGGTTTTTTTGAATATAGAATAGCTGCGAGCTTAACAATTATTTCCTCGATTCCGGGTAGTGCGTTTATTTTTTCACCTCTTTGCTGATGTTTTTGCTTTTGATTTTCCCTGTTTCTTGCCATCTTTAGCCTTAACCTTATCGCCATTTTTTAAAGTTCTAAGGGTTTTATATGAACCAGTTACGATTTTTTGACCTTCTTTTAAACCGGATTTGATCTCAATATATTGCTGATCGGAGATACCGGTTTTTACAGGTACAAATTTAACTGTTTTATCTTCAACTACAAACACTCCATCAATCTCTTTCTTCTCTTTATCATTATCTATGTCTTCGTCTTCCTTATTTTCTTTGGTTGTATCGGTATTTGAAGTGGTGGAGTCGATTGAGGTGTTTTGCTCCAAATCTAATTTGTCCTCGGTGGGGATACGCATTACAACTGCCTGAATCGGTATCTTGACTATGTCCTGCTGAATATTAGTTGTGATGTCTACCGAAGCGTTCATTCCTGGTTTTATGTCAGGGACTTTATCTATAAAAAGGATTGTGACCTCGAAATTGGTGACCTGGTCCTGGTTTGTCAATAAGGAGGTTTTGGCGGCATTGCCAATTTTGGTGACCTTGCCGTTAAAAGTTGTATCTGGAAAAGCGTCCAAAGATATTTTAACATCCTGGTCTAATGCAAGCTGGGCAATATCGGTTTCATCGACCTCGGCTTTAACCACAATTTCGGAAAGGTCAGAGATGACCATTATCACGGTACCGGGGTTGTTCATTGTCCCAACTATAACATTTTCACCAACTTCAGAATTAAGCTGGGTGATTGTACCAGCCATTGGTGCCCGAATTGTGCATTTATCAAGCTGGTCTAATGCTCTATCGAGGTTAGCTTTATATTGTTTGAATACTGCCTTGGCCCTCTCGAGGTTTGTTCGGGCAAGATCATATTCTGCCTGTGAGATCAGGTTCTGGTCGTAAAGTTTTTGTTTACGCTGAAAATTGATATTAGCCTGTTCCTGGTCAACCTTAGCGGAAGCCAGCATCGCTCGCATCTGGGTAACCTCTGTAAGTTTTTGTGTCTTGTCTATCTCCACGAGAAGCTGGTTTTTTTCCACAACCTGTCCCTCAACTACCGGCATGTTAACAATCCTGCCCATAACATCAGCAGAGATATTTACTTTAGTCTTCGCCTCCACTTTGCCGTTAGCGGTGACGATTGATATAATTTTCCCCTTCTTAACTGTTTCGATTGTTACAGGAATCAGTTTCTCCTGGTTTTTAACTATGGCAAGTATTATGAATACAGCAAAGATTAAAACTCCAGTAATGATTAATATTAATTTTTTCTTTTTAGCCATAGTAACTCCCTTTTATCTGCCCATCGCTTTTTCAAGACGGGATACAGCGAGATTATAATCAAACATTGCCTGCACCTGATTGGTTTGAGCTTGCTTGAATGAAACCTCAGCATCCAGTACCTCAATTATGGTTGCCGCTCCAAGGTTATATTTTTCTTTTACGATATTTAGATCCTCCAGGGCAGCTTCCACCGATTCCTTATTTAGTTTCAATTTTTCAAGGTTCTGTTGAACGTTAAGGTACGCCTGTTTAACCTCTAAAGCGACTGCGTTTTTTGAATATTTAAGGTTTTCCTCTTGTGTTTTTGCGTATTTTTTCCTGCTCACTAAGTACGAAAGATCGTTAAAATTGTTAAAGATATTGTATGAGAGTGTAATACCGAAATAATAGCTTGCATCATTCTTTTCAAAATTAAGAAGCTGGTTGGTTTCATCAACTGCAGTAGAATGAGACAGGTAAAATCTTAATGTGGGTAAAAAATTCGCCTTTGCCATCCACGATTCTGCTTTGGCCATCTCCAAGTCATAGATTGCCTTACGGTAAGATGGGTTATTGGTTAAGGCTTCGTTAAGAGCTTGATTGTAGCTTATGTTGAAAGATCTCTGTGGTAAATCCTCAACCACTTCTATCTCCTCGGTTATATCGATCCCCATATTGAAATTCAGGTTGGCTTTACTTATGCTATAGTTATTTTCAGCTGTAATCAAGTCGAGCTGGGCGTTACTGCGTAGAACCTTGGCTTTAAGTACATCGGAAAGCGAAACCGAGCCAAGTTCATATTTGCTCTGAGCAACTTTTAATTGTTCCAGGCTGCGTTTTACAGCGTCTTTATACACATCAACCAGCATCTTTGCTTTTATCAAATTAAAATAAGATTCTTTTATGGTCTGGATCATTTCATTTTGGGTGCTAATGTAGTTATAGAAGTATGAATATTTTTGAGCGTGTTTTTGCTTGATATTTGCATAAGTTGCCAGACCTAGCCCCGTAAACGACTGAATAAATGAAAGATTTCCGCCATATTCAACACTTGTACCAGCCCCAGGAATGTAAACCCCTTTGATGCGCCGGTAATATGGTGACCAGCTTTCAGAGCGGTCGGTGGATATTGATATCGATGGCAGAAGCTGGCCATAAGACGAGTAAACATCCCAGCGTGCCGCATCGTAACTGTTCTTAGCCGAGATAACCCCGAAATTATTTTTCAAAGCTATTTCAATGCATTTTTCAAGTGTGTAAGGTTCTGATTGGGCGTTGACGGAAAATGCTATCGTCGATAAAACCACAATACAAAAACGGAGTTTCCAGCTCATAAATCTCTCCTTTTATTTACATCCCAAAACGACTGAAAAAGCCTGAAAAAGCTGTGCTTATCGCTATCCAGATACACCACAATAGACCAATCGTAATGTATGCTTTTGTCAAACTGAACCTGTAAATTACGGCAAAACCTGTTGCGAAAACAGCCAGGAACCAGATTGTGAAGATGTTGAAATTTGCTAAAAATGCATAGATGGTGGTGTCGATTGAATCGTCGGGTAACAATAGTGCTGGCGATAGTGAAATACTCATCGAATTTTTAATCATGGCCAGCGGGAATGTAATTATAACAGATAATGCAAGAATAAATGTTGACCAGGCAAAGACAGAAAGCACTTTTTTATAAGAGGCATCACCACCGAGAATGACTGTACCTATAAAATAAAATATGAAAACCAAGAGGAAATAGAAAACTAAGGGAATGAATATTATCTGTGATATTAAAGTTATAACCCGCTGGGTATTAACATTTTCGGTAAGTTGTTGTTCGATAGCCTGCAACTGTTCGGTGGATATATTAGGATTGTTTCTAATCATCTCCAACTGTTTATCTATTAGCATAGGAAACAACAACTGAGTTGATAAAATCGTTATACAGACCATGATTATTACGGGCACAAGCCATGATGGTTGTCTGTCCAAAGACTCGAATGTCTTGCGCGGGTTGGTAAAAATGTTTATTAATCTATCCCAGAAACCAAGTTCAAGACCTGTTGTTTCGATAGTAGCTTGATTTTGGTCGTTGCTCTCCATCACCACTCCTTTCCTGTTTGGTAGTTTCTATAACGAAAACCTTGCAAAAAAGTTTCAATACTTTACGTTTCTCAAATTAATATACATTATAAGAATAAAAATATTCAAATATTTTTAAAATATTAAGAATATTATAATCTTAAATAATTTGAGCTTGCGTTTATGGATCAAATCCGATAAACAGTTTAGGAATTTAGCCCCAGATATAACCTGGGCATGCCTATAAAAAACCTGAGCTGAAGTTTTATGACCGTAAATTATAACCGAAAGAGGTTTGTTATCTTGCGGTCTGTTTACACAGAGAGATTGTTCTGCTATTCACTCAGATTTTTGGCAATGACCGGTAAAGTTAACCTATGTTATACAATCCATCCCAATTGGAATTAGCAATTATTTATTATTTTAACTTGAATTCGATTTTGTAGGCAACCCAGACAGCTACTGGTTGGCCATTGGATATGGCTGGTTTCCAGAGTGTCTTTTTGGCAGCTTCGATTGCTGCTTCCTCAAAACCGGCTTTTGCTCCAGAATCTTTTACGATAATGACATCCCGAACCTTGCCCTCTTTATCGACGAGAGCTTTAACCCAAACAACGCCCTCGATACTTGCACGTCGAGCCATTTCCGGGTAAACGGGCTGAACAACTTCAATTTGTTGGGGAGGTTCTTCATAAGCCACGAATTCATCCGGTGTAGGTAGAAGTTCATCGAGGTCTTCGATTATGATTTCTTTATCGCCCACTTCATCAATATCGGTGATTGGTGGTGGTGCGGCCATTGATGCGAGTTCGTCCATGGTGGCGTATTCAACATCCTCTGGTGCCTCCTCATCGGGTACGGGAGTGGGAACTCCGACCGATGGCAGGGCTCTTTCTGGAGCAACAACCCTTACCGGGATATCTTTAGCGGATAGAGTAGGTGGCGTACCGAGTTCTGCTGCTGTTTTTAAAACTATGGTTCCAGCAGTCTCAGGTGGTTTTGCTGATAGTTTACTGACAAAAACAATACTGCCGATTACAATAAGATGAAAAGCACAGGCTACTAATATGCCAATCGCCATGTTTTTTCGATAGACCCGTTTGAGCTCAAAGTTGCCATAACCGGCCAGAATGGAAGGTACTTTATTCATTATTTTCCCCTTGCTTAGCTGGGACCATTCCCATGGCCTCTTTGGCTTTCTCAATTAATTGAAACTCCCAGAGAGTCATATCCTGAAGACTGAACCTGTAAGACCATTCAGGGTCTGCCGCATATCTTACTCCCTTGAATTCAAACCCTGATTTGAAATTTTTTTCTACCACCTGAATTTCATCAATGATATCCACCATCATTTCATACTTGCAGGCTTTATCGATCCTTAGCACTGTTACCAACTTAGGTACATCAAGATTTTTCTGAGTAAGGAAATCCCGCAGATTTTTAAGTTCAATATATTCTGGCAATTTCATATCGGGTTGTCCCTTGGGAGTGTGCATCCAGAATATGTTACCTTCGGCATCAACAAGTATCTCTAAAAGTTTAGATTTGGCTACCGGAATTGGGGGCGCTTCCCCTTCTTTTGGCTTTGGAGGAAGATTGATCTCCATTGATTGAGGCATTGAAAAAATCGTTGTCACCATATAGAATATCAAAAGTAGAAAAGCGATATCAACCATTGGAGTCATATCAATCCTGATACCAATACGTCTCTTGGGTCGCTTTAAACCGCCTTTTTTAGCTTTAACTTCTCTTTGTGGTTGGTCAACAACTCCCATTTGGTATCACCTCCTTTATAGTGACGGCTCTTTTGGTTCATCGACTTTAAGTTCCGTCATCATTGAAAAATGGTCTATACCGACATCCTGAAGGGTGCTCATGATATCTTTCATTGTCCCGTATTTACTATCGCGGTCAGCTTTTACTATTATTATTGGATTACCCAACCTGACTCTGGCTTTAGTTAACTCGAAGTTGAGGGTGCGAAGCGTGACCTCAGGAGACTCTCTAATTATATCACCAGTTTTTTTATCTTTGGTGATGTATTCAACGAATATTTCGTTTTGTTTGTTAACAGTGATACTAATCAGACCCGCATCGGGAACTTTGATTTCTGAATGAGAGGAGGGCAGGGTTACATGTTCTTTTTCAGGTGGTTTGAACTGGGTGGTGGTCATATAGAAAATCAAAAGCAGAAAGGCAATATCGACCATAGGAGTCATATCGATAGAGATGCCAATTCTCCTTTTTGGTCTTTTAGCCATTAACAACCTTCTTTCTTTTTGATTAACTGTATCACCTCGTAGGATGCCTCATCGATTGTGAAGTTGAAAGTATCAACTTTGTTGACGAACACATTATATGCCACGATACCCACGATAGCGTTAGCCAGTCCTCCAGCAGTGTTAACCAACGCTTCGGATATACCGATAGCCAATTGCTGAGCATCGATAACACCGCCTTTGCGGTGACCGGTTGCGGCAAAGGCTCTGATCATTCCGATTGTTGTTCCCAGCAATCCCCACATGGTGGCGATTGAGGCGATAGTTGAAAGGGCGATTAAGTTTCTTTCTAAAAGTGGCACCTCTAAAGCATTGGCTTCATCAATAGCGCGCTGAGTTTCTTCAACCTTCTTTTCGGAGGTCAATGAGGAATCATCCTTGACAGCATTATATCGTTCTATCCCGGCTCTGAGAATATTGGCGACACTGCCACGTTGTTTATCACAAGCAGCTATGGCACCTTCGTAGTCACTGCTATTGAGCATAGTTATGACCTTTTTGAAGAAAGATTGCACAGAGGCTTTACCACGGGCGACACGCAACGTTAACCAGCGCTCGATAATAAAACCAATCAGAAGGATCATCATGGCAATTAAGCCTGCTACAAGAGGACCGCCTTCGCGAAGATAATCTGGAAGTAAATACGCCCAGATGATATACCCCGTGGCAATTGCTACAATCAACAACACGAAGAAAAATACAGACTGTTTCACTTAATTCCTCCTAAAGTTTATTATTTTATTTAACGTTAAAGTTCCATTGCAGGAATAATTCCTAATAAGTGAGCGGCTATGTTTAACCATATACTGAAACTGGCCAGAGCTAAAATACCTGGCTGCTCAACAAATATTAAAACGATTAACAAAAGATACAAGATGATGGCTAGGATGTTAAGTTTGCCAAGAGACTTCAAGCGGTCAAAATAGTTAGTCGTTTTCCTGCCAGTGTTTAAGCTTACCAGGTTTATAAGCCCGATTAACGGGCTGAGTAATATAAGGATTATAGAAAGAGTGAAAATAATTTTTAAGATTAAATCTCCCCAGGCAACAAAACTGCCTATATTTCCAAGGTGGAAAATGTAGTTTATTGCCAGCCCACTGAAATTTTTACCAAAAGCGTCAAATCTATAATAGGGCAAAAATAGTGAAATAATCATCAGTGCCGAAGCAATAGATATTATTGTTATGTCGGTTTTGCTGAGCAAGGATGAATTTACAATTGATGATTCACGTTCGATGTTGTGGGGTTTACCGGATTGTTTTCGTATTTTTTCAACGTATTTATTTTTTTCCGCTTCAGAAGTCCAGAATTCCTTGAGTTCTCTTGGAGCTACATCAAAACCGAGGTAGTTGTATCGCAGTTCATCGGGTGTTGGTTTTGCTGGGGGGTCTAGATAATTTATGCCTAATTCAGAAATAAAAAAGCCGATTGCGGCCAAGATGGCACCAAATTGTATCGTTAATCCGTAATCTTCGGGTCTTATAGTGCCAAAATCAGTTTTCCATCCCTGTTGGAACATAATATATCTGATTATCATAATTGCGATTGCAATGTTTGAGCTAATCAAAATGGCAATCTTTGCATTTTGAGACTGCTTTGAACTAATAAAGTAAAAATATGTTGCTAAAATAACAATAGCAGCAGCAAAAACGATCCATAATTCGTCACCCAGGAAAATTCCTGACATGTTTAATTCGGCTCCTCCTATTGATAGTTTCAACCAGGGCAGGAAAAAGCAGATGATAGATAATATCGCTCCTATTGGTATTGTCAGGATTTTAAACTTGTCCAGTTGATTCATAATTTCTCCTAACGTACTTCAGTTCGGGCAGCACCTTCCCGGGCACCCTTATGTTTAGGATCTATCTCCAAAACTTTTTTATAATATGTATTTGCAAGTTTAATTTTGTTACACAGATGATAAGCAGTGGCAAGGTTATACAAATAATCGATATTTTTGGGGTCACATTTAATTGCCCGTTCACCATAGGTAATGGCGTTGCCACAATCGCGCATCACATTATAACAGAAACAAACGTCACCAAGTATCTTGCACTTGTCAATATTCGAGAGGGAACATGTGGTATCTTTTAAAGCAACTTTATAATGTTCAATTGCCTTTTCACAATTGCCGATAAAACTGTATATCTTGCCTATCGTTTGCCTCATGATGACATCCTCAGGCTTTAAAACAATTGCCTGTTCAAGAGTGGAAGCGGCTAGGTCATATTTTTCTGTTTTCAAATAACAGTAAGCCAAGTTCCTAAGAGCGTTGACATTTGGGCCACCAAGCTCAATTTTCTTCTTGAAAAAAGGTATAGCCGATTTGTAATCCTTTTTATAATAACGGGCCAGTCCGGCATATTCCCATGTAACGCTGTTTGTAGAATCAAGTTTTAAAGCTGTATCGAAAGATTCCACAGCTCGACTAAAAAAAGAAGCATCCTTCTCACCGATTTTTAACATTACCTTACCCTTGTCAAGCCAGTATTGGGGTTCTTCAGGAGGGCCAAGCTCCTGCTCGAATCGGGAATAGGCGCTATCGGCTTTAAAATACTCTTTTCGAAACTGGTAAATTTTAGCTAACATTTTATACGATTCAGCAACATGGGCACCAAGAGATACCGCCTTTTCAAGCGCTTCACTGGCAACCTCGTAATTGAAAAGGTTAAACTCGTTTTTTCCATAAGTGAACCAAGTATCACCATCTTCTGGTTTAAGCTCGGTCAGTTTTTGATAACAGAATGAGGCTTCGGAGGGTTTATTTGAGGCTTCGCATATTTTAGCCAGTTCTTCCCATGCTGTAGTATCGATGGGATATTTCTTAAGATAGATTTTATATTCCTTGACCGATTCGGTGAAATTCCTGGAAAAGAAATTAGCTTTTGCAAGCTTGTAATAGAGATCGGCCTGGGTAGAGTCCAGTTCCAATGATGTTCTGTACTCGCTTATTGCGATCGACCATACATCTTTTTTAAAATTGATATCGCCTAAGGCTCTGTGAAAAAGGGGGTTATTTTTATCTTCTTTGATGGCTTTTCGCATTGTCAGGTCTGCTTCGACTAATGATCCAAGTTCCATCTGGGCAAGGCCGAGGCCATAATAAAAATCACCTTTACGTTTTTTAGTTTTGATTCCTCTTTCAAAATACTCCAATGCCTTTTGAGCCAGATCTAATTTCAGGGCGCAAATGCCAGCGCCATATAAAGCATCGGGGTCTTTTGATTTTCCAATGAGAGCTTTTTCGTAATAATCGAGAGCTGATTTATAGTTTTCTTGTAAAAAAAGTATCTTTGCTTTGGCCCGCAGTAGTTTAAAATCATCAGGTGTTACTTCAAGACATGAATCGATAAGGCCTTCGGCACCTTGTAGGTTGCCCTCTTTTATCATGTTTTCGACTTTCTTGACGATTTTATCGGTTGAACCGGCTAAAACAACGCTTGCAGAGAAAATTACCAGTAGAAATATTGAAACCTTCTTTAACACTTTGTTCCTCTTTTTCAATCGATTCTCAGAATTCATCAATCCTAAAATTTTAAGTTCTTATATTACTATTTAATATTATAATGTCAAGCCTTTTTTGGTTATGGAATATTTGATTATTATTGATAATCTCCTCTGATATCTTTTCTTCTTTTTCGAAAGAGCGTTATCATTCTTACTGCTCCGTATAACAATATTATCCCGCCAAAGATTAACCTCTTGTTAGTGGTTATCGGAAAAAGCCAAGGAAATAATAAGCCGCTGAGAATTCCTGTTCCTATGATAATGAACAATAAAGCCATACCATATGAAAACCACCTTAATATTTTTGGGATTAACTCTATTTAATTTTTCCTTTCCTCAAGTCTTATTTTGTTCCTCATAGTATCTTACGATACAAAACACAAATTTTTCCCGAAAATCAAACTAAATGTTTTCTTAATCTTAAAGCGGCTAATAAAGTTACTATAACCGCCCAAATTAATAATATCAGCGCTTGGTGCCATAAATCTGTAAAACCCGCTCCTTGTAGGAATATACCCCGAATAATCCTTAAAAAATACCTCATGGGCAGTATGTAGGTTAAATACTGGACTACATCAGGCATATTATCTATAGGAAAAATGAAACCGGATAGAAGAACATTGGGCATCATGAGAAACTGGTTGGCCCACATTGCCTGGTCGCCGGTCTGGGAATAGGTAGAGATTAGAAGCCCCATTGAGATAGCACAGAACATGAAAAACGCAGCGAGGAAATAAAGTAGAAATACAGAACCGGCAAAGTTGATCTTAAACCATATTAAACCAGTAACAAGCACCAGAGTAATAACCAGATATCCGGTTATACAGGCTGGTATTATCTTACCGATTACTAGCTCGATAGGTTTAATGGGGGTAACCACCAACTGCTCGGCTGTGCCCAACTCTCGTTCTCTCACTATCGACAACGAGGTTAGGTTTAAAAGCAAAATCAATATCAACATACCCATTACCCCTGGGACCATAAAATTAACCGACTTCAGATCGGGATTAAACCAAACTCTGGGTTGTACATCAATACCATTGCTTAAGCTTAGTCCTTTGCTTTTAATGAAGTTGTTTGATATTTGTCGTGAATAATCGGCCGTTGTAAAATTTATATAGCCACTAAGGATAGTCGCCAGGTTGGAATTAGTACCGTCGAGGACAATCCCTACGGAAGCTTGCCTGCCTTTTTTTAGGGTTTCCGAAAAACCTGCGGGGATAGTAATACCGACCACCGCTTGGCTGGCGTCAAGGCGATAATTGAAAAGTTCGGATGAGCGAGTATAATACTTATTATCGAAATAACCTGAGGCAGTAAATTTTTCAATGAACTCTCGGCTTGAAGATGTGTTATCGTAATCACATATAACCATAGGCGTTTTTTTAATATCGGTGGTGGCAACGTAACCGAAGATTAAAAGTTGTATTAATGGGGCTATCAGTAAAAGGGTGAATGCTCGCTTATCGCGCAGGGTTTGGATAAGCTCCTTTTTTATTATATGAGATAACCTAAATATCATCAATCAATCCTCTTCTTAAATCTTGATATGGAAATCAGTAATAATGATATGCCGAAAACTGCTAAAAATGCAAACTGTGGCCACAAGATATCTATGCTGATACTTTTGAGGAAAATCCCCCGAAGGATGATTATAAAATATCGTGCAGGAACAGCATAAGTAATAAACTGAACAACCGTGGGCATGCTTTCTATAGGGAAAACAAAACCGGAAAGCAATATCGACGGTAGAAGGCTGATGACCATTGTCAAAATCTGCGAGGCGCTTACTGTGCTTGTTACAGTCGATACAAAAAGACCGAAACCCAAAGTATTAATCATATATAATAATGCTCCCAGCATTAAAAGGAGTAAACTGCCTTTAATAGGTACTCCCAATAAGAAATATCCCAGGGCTACGATAATGATTACATCAACCAGAGAAATAATCATATAGGGGAAAACCTTACCCAAGACCAACTCGATTGGCCGAATAGGTGTGGAGTTCACCATCTCAAATGTGCCCATTTCCTTTTCCCGAACTATTGATGAAGATGTTAGAAGTGAGCCCAGAATCATCATTACTACCGCTATGATGCCAGGTGTAATGAAGTAAGTTGATTTCAACTGTGTATTATACCATACCCTTGTCTTTGTCTTAACACCCGGAACTGCCGTTGATGTTAAACCATGACCGGAGAGTTTTGCCATCAATTCAGTCCCGTATGAGGATATTATTCCTGCCTGGTATCCAAGAGCCACATTAGCAGTGTTAGCATCAGAGCCGTTGGTTATCACTTGTATATCAATATCTTTATTTAACTTCAAGCTTTTCTCAAAACCAGGTGGTATAACGAAAGCAAGTATTATATCGTTTTTGATTAAAAGTTCTTCTATTTTACTGTAATCATCAACTATTTGGATAACATTAAGATAGCCGGATGAATTAATCCTATTGATTAAGTCTCTTGAGGAAGGGCTTTTTGAATAATCCAGAACTACTACCGGAACATTATCGATATCAAACGTTATCCCGTATCCATAGAGAAGCAACATGAATACAGGGAAAAAAAGGATCAGGAACAAAGACTGCTTATCTCGTGTGATGAGTATCGATTCTTTACAAAGGACTGCTATAAATCTCATCATTATTGACCTAATCATGCCTTAGAAGCGAAACGAAAATATCCTCAAGGGATGGAGAGATCTCTTGCTTGGATATACATCCGCATCCTGAAGTATTTAAAATTTTATCGATGATCATTTCGGTGCCGGGCATTGGAGTGATATGAATTTTGGTACCGAATAATGCTACTTGGCCGATCTTATCCTCATTTGCTCTTAAGGCTTCATATCCTTTTTTCCAGTCTTCACATTCAATCTCAAATATATTTTCAGCTGTCATTTTTAGTTTCCGGGGAGAATCAATTTTTACTAGTTTACCTCCATCGATGAAAGCTACCCGGTCACAATGTTCGGCCTCATCCATATAATGGGTTGTCACAAATACAGTTACACCGGTTTCCGAAAGTTTGTAGATGAGTTCCCAGAAATTGCGGCGGGATAGTGGATCGACTCCGGCGGTTGGCTCATCTAAAAAAAGTATTTCAGGTTTGTGCAAAAGAGAGCAGCTCAATGCCAACCTTTGCTTTAAACCTGTGGGAAGAGTCGCTGTTATATCATTCTGGCGTAAGGTTAAATCCGAAAAGATTAGGGCATTTTGAATCCTGTTCTTGCGTTCGTTTCTGGGGATCGGATATACGCCAGAATAAAAATCGAGATTCTCATAGACCGTTAAATCATCGTACAACGAAAACTTCTGTGACATATAACCGATTATTGTTTTTATTTCTCTGTTATTTGTGCCAAGAGGAAAACCACCGACACTTCCCGAACCGCAAGTAGGGGAGATGATTCCACAAAGAATCCTTATTGTTGTGGATTTGCCTGCACCATTTGGCCCGAGAAATCCGAATATCTCCCCTTTTTCAACCTTAAATGTGATGTTATCGACAGCAATGAAATCACCAAATTTCTTAGTAATGTTTTCAACCTCAACTGATGACATCGATAAAGATATCCTCCAGATCCGGGATTATTTTTTCTAAAGAAATTATTTCTATCCCCGCTTTTTTAAGTATCTCTTTGAGCAATCGAGTATCGTTTTTGAAGTCAACCATTTTTAGATGTAATTTATCCCCGAAAAACACGACGTTTTCAGTGCCAAAATTTTTCTGTAATAAATTCTTGGTTAGGCGGTTGTTGTTGGTTATAATCTCGGCCAAGTCGTTTTTAAACTCTTTCTTAAGTCCTTCAGGTCGATCACATTTAAGAATTTTACCGTTATATAATAGTCCTACCCGACTTACTCTTTCTGCTTCATCCATATAAGGGGTGGCAATGATTATGGTGACTCCCTCAAATAATAGGTCATATAAAATTTGCCAGAACTCTCTTCGAGATATGGGATCAATGCCCGTTGTTGGTTCATCAAGAATCAACAGCTGAGGGGTATGTATCAAAGCGCAAGCTAAAGCCAGTTTCTGTTTCATTCCTCCGGATAAATAGCGGGTGCGACGATTGGTATAAGGACCAAGGCGAGAGAACTCAAGGAGGTGGTTTTTTCTGGCTCTACTTTCTCGTTGACTTATTTTATACAAACGGCAATAAAAATCTATGTTTTCCATTACCGTTAAATCGGGATAAAGCGAGAACTTTTGCGGAAGGTAACCTATTTGATGCTTTGCTGCTTCAATGTTAGTTGTAATATCTTGGCCAAGTATCTCAACTGTGCCAGACGTTGCTTTCATTACTCCAGCTAATATTCTCAGCAAAGTGGTCTTACCGGCACCATCAGGCCCTAAAAGCCCGAATACCTCACTTCGTTTAATATGAAAACTTACGTCATCAAGGGCTTTGACCTTATCAAAATCTTTGTGAAGCTCTTTTACGTTAACCACCAACATCGATTTTTATAACAAAGTGATTTATCTTTTTTAAATGCCTTGCCCAGATATGGATTTCATAAATAGACCATAAATTATCTTAAGGATATTATTACATCACAGGGTAATCCTGGTTTTAATATGCCACCATGGCTTGAGGAGGAAATTTTAATTGCAAAAACTTGCTTAACCCTTTCCTCTTTCGTCTGAATATTTTTTGGAGTGAATTCAGCCTTGTCAGAAATGTATTTAATCTTTCCGGGTAATGATTTCTGCGGGTAAGAATCGACTTGTATGGCGACTTCCTGGCCAAGCTTAACTTTACCGAGATATATTTCGGGAAGGTATATTTTAACAGTCAAATCCTCAAGGTTGGCTATTGTTATAACCGGCGCTCCTGCCGTGATGACCTCGCCAGGTTCATGCATTCGGTTAATCACCTTACCACTTATAAATGATTTTAAAATCGCATAGCCCAGCCTTATTTCCGCCAGTTCGTATGTGGCTTTAGCAGCCTCAAGGTTTTTCCTGGCGGATTCAAGTTGGGCTTTGACCTGTCGTTTCTGGTCGGCTAAATCATCATATTGGGACTGGCTCGAGCCGCCGGTTGGTAGAAGCTGTTTGATTTTGGAAAGGTTACGCTGGATTGTTTCAAGCTGGACCTCAAGTTGAGTGATGGATGCTTTGAAGGCTTCGTAACTTTTATGGGCTTGACCCACAATGGCAGAGAGTTCGGTCGTATCCAGAACTGCCACCACGACATTTGAGTCAATTAAGTCGCCCTCATCATAAAATATTTCTGTTATTTGTCCTGAAATCCTAAAAGAGAGGTCATATTCGACAGCCTCTATAACGCCTGATAATATTAACTTGTCTGATTCTACTCTGCGGGAAAAGCTAAGATATATGACCAGTGCGGATACCAATACCATAAATAAGATTCCGAAAACAATTACTCGTTTCAACTCGGCCTCCAATCGTTACATATATTCAATAAAATTCCCTAATATCCTATCATTAAATATTAGTCAAGCAAAAATATCGAGATTTGGAAATATCCTCCATGTTTTTAAGGTTAACAAATGCAATATGGTGGTTACTGAAATATTCGTGTATTGCTTTTGTTTTGTACAAGTTCCGGTGCACCAGTATGGAATAAAATTGTTTTTGATATAAAAAAATTGACAACAGTATCTTCTGAATATAGAATAAAAACATGAAGCTATTTTCGGTTATTTACCTTGTAGTGGTTATGATGATGGCATGTTCTTCGCATAACGAAAAGACAGAACAATCCGAAAAGCACCCCGACAGGCTGAAGATGAAATTTAGGGACATCACAGAGATTGCCCGCCTGCGAAGGTTAACCGATCTAAAAAAAGATATGAATCCTTTCTTCTCTGCTGATGGAGATAGGATATATTTTACCCGCCTTTTAATCCCTACTCCGGCTGATACCGAAGGTGTTCTCTCTGAGGCCAGAGAACGGTATTTTTCAATCGATTATAAAAACGATATACTGTATTTACTGGAAGGTGTACCTGATAATCCTCAACCTGATATAATACAGGCCAAGGCATTACCTGAAATGGCTACAGAAAAACCATTGTTTGGATACCAAACCTCAGAGGCAATCTATTTCTGTGCTCGCAACAGGGCCAGAAATTATTTTACCAACATTTACAAGCTTGTAAACGACTCCCTTATTCAAATTACCTATGGACACAAACCGGCTTTATTAAAAGCGATATCTCCCGACCAGCGGTACCTTGTTTTTCTCTATGGGGAAAGATCTTCACAAATCGTAGTCTTAGATTTGCGCACTGATGAGTTTTATGCAGTTCCAAAAAGCGAAATTGAATCCGATAGATTTGATTTCTCACCAAGTTTCTCTCCCGATAGCAGATACTTTGTCTTTTTACGCTCTGGTGAATTGTATCGAAAAGGATTAACACCGTTTGGAAATATCTGGCTTGTAGAGTTTAAGGATGAGTAATAAATACATAATATATTTCTGGTGAAAATCCTTATGTGTATGAGCAAAGCGAACCACCCGTGAAAAAAATTTGTGAACAAATATCTTAAGTTGGGTTGTTATGAATGCAGGTCAGGGTTTTTACAGTTTTTATTTTATAATTACAAGGTTCCCACCTGAGCGGGAATAAGGGCTATAAGGGTCTTTTCCCGCTTTCTTTTCTCTTGATTTTATGTAAATATTAAATATTATAATCGTAGTCGGGGCGTAGCGCAGTCTGGTTAGCGCACTTGCTTGGGGTGCAAGAGGTCGGCCGTTCAAATCGGCTCGCCCCGACCATTAATATTGTGATTTTAAATATCGATCCCGGTGTGGTTTTAGACCTGATTTAGAAAGCTGTTATAAATAAAAGAGGATACATCATGTCCAAGATATATATCCAACCTGTGCAAGAGGACACTTTCGACAAATTTTTATCTTATGCCAAAGAGAATGATTTTAACATGGAGATTGCCTTATTTGCCTTTAGCGATGTATTGGATTCAAACTGGAATGACATATTAAAAAATATCGAGGACAAACTTCAGGGTTTTAAGGGTGAAATTTCTCTTCACGGAGCGTTCATGGAACTTGTTGTTCATAGCAGGGATAAGAAAATCAGGGAGGTTGCTAAAAGCAGGATTTATCAGAACCTTGAAATAGCTGAAACGCTAAATGCAAAATATATTGTCTTTCATGGTAACTTTAATCCTCTTATAAGACAGAAATCTTATATAGAAAACTGGGTTGAGCGAAATACGTCATTTTGGTCGGATGCCCTTGATAAGTTTGATATAGTGGTTGTGCTGGAAAATTTGTGGGAACCAACACCAGCGATATTCAGAGAGTTACTGGATAACGTTAATCATAATCGCCTTAAGGTGTGTTTTGATACCGGTCACGTAAATCTTTTCTCTAAATCTCCCTTTGAGGAGTGGTTCAATGTATTGGGGGATGATATCGTTTATATGCATATTAACGATAATAAAGGGGATTTTGATAGCGAGCTTGTTCCGGGAGAGGGTTCGATAGATTGGAAAAGTATTTCAGAACTAATTGAAAAATACAAGATTGCTCCTGAAATAATTTTTGAAGTCGGGACACTGGAAAAAGTTGGCAAATCGATAAGATATTTTAAGAGAAATAAAATTTATCCGTTTAATGGATACGGGAAAAAAATAGGGCAATAGTTCATTTAATGTGATAAGATGCCATTATCAATATATTTTCAAATTAACCGTTTACGTTTTCTTATGATTAGCTGAAATTTAATAATCGCTGAATGAAAGGAAAAGTTGTTATTATGGATGTTTTCAAAAACAAGGTTGTCGTTGTTGCCATCAGAATTATCGTTGTCATATTTCTTGGCTTATTTATACTTAATATTTCTTCACTAGTAATGATGTTTTCTCTTGTCTCACCGGACTTATTGAAATCAAAACCTTGGTTAGGTGGGTTTTCTACTCATACGACAATGCTGGTTCTTTCTGTCCTTATAATGCTGGCATTAAGTAAAGGTAAAATTGCCACTTACGGTTTCAAGTTGGCGAGGAATATCCAGTTAAAACGGATTGTACTGTTGAGCCTGGTTATTGGAATTATTGGAACCTTAATACAATCTTGCATTCCAAGGGAAGAGACCGCATTCTCTTTTTTAGGGGACTATTCCTTTATCCAGATAATGATTTTTGTTTGGATTTATGCAAGTATCTGTGAGGAGGTATTAACCCGGGGGTTAATCCAGGGCTGTCTTGAACCATTAACAAAATTTGGTTTTTCAGTATTTAAATTGCATATCAGTCTTCCCGTGTTGATAAGCGCTTTATTTTTTGCATTTATGCATATCATGTTATTGACGACAGGGATGGGTAATGCCACGGTGTTTATCATTGTATTATTTGCATTTATACTTGGGATTATCGCCGGTTATTATCGTCAGAAAACAGAAAGCTTGATCCCGGCCATAATTGTCCACATGTTTTTTAATATAGGTGGAACATGTGCAGGTTTGTTGACTGGATTGCCTGTATAAATTATCAATGTCTTTGCTGCATAGTGATTGAAATAGGTGAGTGAACCCAATGGTGTTGTGTCCCTAATTTCCTCTTGTTTTTACATTAAACATAGTGTAATATCTTCTAAGTTATGCAGAATGTCGAACTGATAATAGTCTTTGTGACTTGCCGACCTGATGATGCTGAAAAAATCGCCCGGGTTCTGGTTGAAGAAAGGTTTGCCGCCTGTGTGAATATAATTCCGGTGAAATCTGTTTATCACTGGCGGGATGAACTTTGCCGTGATGAGGAGTCATTACTCGTGATAAAATCAAACTCTGGAATTTATAAGCGTCTTGAAAAGAGAATAAAAGATATTCACCCTTATGATGTTCCTGAAATAGTTGCCGTAAAAACGGAAGCCGTGGAGGATGAGTATCTTAAATGGGTGTTAAAACAAACGGGGGG
>NATP01000031.1 GCA_002085375.1 candidate division Zixibacteria bacterium 4484_95
AGGGCCAATGTCAACCCCCTTGAGGCGGTGGTAGTAAATCCATCGATAATGATATCGCCACCAGATAGGGAATTGACCAGAAAAGATTTGAAAAAAATTCCCAGAAGGCTTCCTGTTTATTTCGATTTCGGTATAAATCTTGTAGAAACGGACGACGTTATCGACGGCATAATCTTAGCTATGGTTAAAGGCCAACCTGGTCAGAGATATATTTTAGCCGGCGAAGATATAGACCCACAAAAAGCTTTCTACCTAGCCGAAAAATATCTGGGTATCAAAAGACCATTAGTTAAAATACCGTTATGGGGAGTTTATCTTGCCGGGTTATTGGCGGAATCTTTTTACTTGTTCAAGGATAAAAAGCCAATCCTTAATCGTACTATCGCTCGACTGGCGAAAATGAGATTCTTCTACACTTCGAAAAAAGCCGAACGGGAACTTGGCTACAGTCACAGACCATTGGAGAAATCCATTGAGGATATTTTAAAAGTAATTTGAATGCGGCTTTAATCTACTGTGGATCTTCCACGACACATTTGCCTATATGTCATTTGTATAATCAAGGGTTACGTTCTTTATATTTCCGGTATTATAAGCGTTGGTAACTTAAATCAAAAATTACCGATTATTACTTTTCCCGTTTTTATCTGGAGGGATCTTCTTTTCATCTTCAGGCTCATCAACAATGCTTATCAGTTTCTCTCCGGGGCTTGGTGATGGAGAACTATCAGCGGTGCATACTTTCAAGTCACCTGATTCCGTTATTATAAAAATAGGAAGTGCCGTCTTACCATACATGGAGTTAAAGGAATCATAGTTAAATTCCTCGGTTATTAAAGTCTTTTTGACTACCGCTCCGGATTGAAAACGTGCGGTGAGATAATCATGCGTTGCTTTTTTATCAAACAGATATCTTCCCCGCAGGTGTAAAGGCCGGGGCTCCCGACGCTCAACCTTGCTCTTGGTCGATAAAGGTAGTTGATAAACCTCAGATGTCCCGAAAACATCGACAAAATGCAGTGTGGCCAGCGAATTTACCTCGTCATTAGGTGTAATGGCGAAAAGTCGACCAATACCATTTAGCTGGACATCATACAACAAATTCTCAGAGAGGATATTGGAGTAATATGCTCTAAGACCTGCATTGCGGGCAGTAGTTACATTATCCCAGTTGGAATCGACCAAAGCAACCTCGAACCCCTCGGATTTGAGTAGATTGGCAATTGACTGTGCCCAAGGTTGTGCACCGGCAAATAGGACACCCTGGGGATTGGGCTTGGCCAATTTCAACCAACGAGCAACATGGGAAGCGGTGAGACCATATACGACAACTGTCCCAATAATGGCCTGGAATACCAGGGCAACGAGGGAAGTATAGTTATCAAAGCCTCTCTCCACCAAGCGCATGGCAAAGACCGAGGCAACTGCTGCCGCCACTATTCCTCGAGGTGCCATCCAGGCAAGAAAAAAACGTTCATTACGTCCGAGCTTTAAGCCTAGGGTCGATAAGAAAACCGCTACTGGCCGGACTACAACAATCAATAACACAACAAACACCCAATTTGCCGTGTTAAAAAACAAAGTTTGTTCGAGATCAAGTCTTGAGGCAAGTATTATAAACAGGCTTGATATCAGCAGAACTCGAAGGTTTTCCTTAAATTCAGTTATCTGTTTGATGGAAACAAACTTCTGATTAGCCAGTGCAATGCCCATCACCGTAACGGCTAGAAGGCCAGATTCAAGTTGAAAGACATTAGATGCGGTGTAGCATATAATAACGAACATAAGTGAAATAGGGTTTTGAAGGAAATCAGGTATTAAAAATCTCTTAAGTAACAAGACTATAACGAAAGCGCCAAACAAACCAATTAAACCACCAAATATCACCGCCTTAGCTACTCCAAAGATTATTAGCGTTAAACTTGTTTGCATGCCACCGGATATGATTACCTCGAATACTATAACGGCCAATATGGCACCGATCGGGTCATTGATGATGCCTTCCCACTTGACAATCGAACCGATATTCCTTGCTGGCTTGACCTGCCTTAAAAGTGGAATGATGACCGTGGGACCTGAAACCACTAGGATTGCTCCGAGCAAAATAGCCGGTGCCAGTTGCATACCAACAAAGACATATGCCACAAATGCAGACAATGCCCATGTAATAGCAACTCCAATAGTGGTTAAATTCCTGACCACACTTCCCACCCGGCGCAGTTCATTAATTCGAAGGTTGAGTCCCCCCTCAAACAGTATGATAGCTATCGAAATAGATACTAAGGGAAAGAGTAAATCTCCGAAGAGCTCATCGGGATTGACAATACCGGTGATGGGGCCGGCGACAATACCAAAAACCAACAAAAGCAATATTACAGGAAGGTGCAACCGCCAGGAAAGCCATTGAGCGGTAATACCAAGGACAATGATGCTTGCCAATCCTACAAGCAGGTGCTCGGTCAAAATAATTCCCCTCTATCTGCTAAATTATATTTCACCTTTTAATAATTACAAGCCTAAACAATAGATATATTTTCAGCTGATTTCCTCTAATATTTTTTCGATACACTAAATCTATGACATGATGGGAAAAGACTAAGTTAAGATCAAATGACTATTTCCGATTTAAGCTCGGTTATCGCTTTTCCAAGGCCATATAGTATAGCCTTTGATATGACCTCATGGCCGACGAAAAATTCCTCTATCTGTTCTATCTTCGATAACTTCTGCAAATCCATAATGGTTACCGGCCCAAAAACAATGGTCCCCATGGACAGTCGCTCGGCAAGAGCCGAAACTTTGGATATCCTGTTTAGTATATCAACTTTGAGAGAAAGATTCTTTTCAACGCAATATGACGTGGTATCAAGGACAACATAATCAGCTTTCATCTTGGCAGCAGATTTAACCCGGTCGATCTCCGGCGCTATGGTTAAAGCAACGATGATATTAGACACCTGAAGCCTGGCTATGTAATCCTCTCCAGTAGGCTTGTAATCACACAACACAGCCATATCCGGTGCTAAATCTATCACCTTCTCAATTATCTTTGCCTCACCGGGTACGATTAAAGCTAATGGTATCCCCAGCACCTCTTTTACGCTTTTAACGATTCGCTCATAACGAGGCGTTATGTCACCATCGGATACCTGTATCGCCACACCGCTGGCACCGCCAAGCTCACATAAAGCGGCTGCTTTTGCCGGACGGGGCTCACCTTTAACACTATTGCCAGAGAGGTTAATTATTTCATCAAGAACAACCGTTATTCGCGCCATTTGCATCCTCCTGATATGGTTATATATCTTAAATGAAAAAAGCATGTCAAGAATTAAAATGTCGTTTTAAATTCGCAGGAACTTCGGTAAAGTGGCTGAAAATACTTCTGATAGATAAATATTGAAATTTTATAGGGCGTATTACAACATAACTGCACTTCAATATATAAATTTGGCAAAAAAATAAAGATTAAAGACTTCAAAGAACTTCAACGACCTGCGGTCTCAACCTGCAGAGATAACAACCCGGTTTCACTAATTGTTGTCTGCTACATCAGGGGAAAGCCATGGGGTTTAAAAAAGAATATAGAAAATAAAATCAGACCATCCATCTTTATGATAATGGTCTGGTGATAACGGAAACCGCCATGAATGAAATTGTTTTGTTGACAATATCTATCATCAAGTCATGGAACAAGACGTCCCTTTATTATAAAGTGCGGCCAATCTAGGACCTCCTCGTATTTACCTTGGATTGCAAAAAGTCAATTATCTCATTACTTCCCCTAAACTGCCTGATTTCAACTTTGGCCAGTTTGGCCATTTTCTCTGTGGCTTCCTTCGATTTTCGCCAGTCATCCCCGGAGAGTTCATTTAAATATATGACGGTCTTTATGCCGGTTTGAATCAACGCCTTCATACATTCAGAACAGGGGTAAACACTGACATACATAGTGCAATCATTAAGTTGCCTTTCAGCATGAAGAATGGCATTTAGTTCGGCATGAACGACATACATATACTTTTCAGGCCTCGCCTGTGGAATTTTATCATCATCAAGATAGCGGGGAAAACCGTTATAGCCCGAGCTTATCACTTTGTGAGTTTTGTTGTCGACAATTACTGCTCCTACCTGAGTGCTCGAATCCTTCGATTTTAAAGATGCCACAAGCGCTAAAATCATAAAATATTCTTCCCATGACAGCGAGCTTTTAGATTTCTCGACATGATTCATTTTATTTCACCCAGCATTTTGCAAACACCGTAATCGTTAAAAAACATTCAAGACAGAAAAACTGTCAGAGTACTTATAACTTAATAAAATATAGGCCAAGCCGGTCAGCAAGACAATAGAAAATCGATTCGATTTCGGGTGAGGTAATAAATCCAACAGAAGATAAAATATAACCTGAGTCAATAAACCACTTAACTCTGTAAAAATACTACATTACAGCAACATCGAATAAACATATAACATGTTGGGTAAAAATTAGTTACCCCTTCCGACCGGAAGGGCAATATCAGGCTCAGGTGAAACCTGAACTACTTCTACAATAGCTGTTGGATACCCCGGATGAGGAGCTGGCAAAAGCTGAAAATATCTTAACGATATCTCCAGCTCCGCAATTTGGACAAATTATACCAGAATCATCAGATGCAGATCTTAGAAGCTCAAATTTTGATCCGCACTTGTTACATTTGTATTCAAAAATCGGCATAGGACAACCCTATTTCAATATAATTTCATTTTCTCAGTATAAGTAAACACCTTTTACCTCGATTTTGTTCCATTTACCTAAAAACCCTTTCTTAAAGGGCAGGTATTAATGCTCAAAACTTAACTTGTAAAAATATATGACGATAAATTAATTGTCAAGGTATAATTATGTCTGATACCGTAAAAATTCTTCTAAAACAAGTACCGCTTTTTGACTATATACCCGAGGAAATCCTTAGTCATTTCGAGGCGGCCATAAAGGAGAAAAATCTTTCAAGGGGCGAGATTCTATTCTCAGAGGGTGACCCAGGAGATGCCTTTTACATTATCAAATCTGGAACAATAGAGATTTTAAAAGGCGACCCCACTTCGAACAAACTTATCAAACTGGCAACGCGTAATAAAGGGGATTTTTTTGGCGAGATGTCACTTCTGGAGGATTCACCACGATTCGCCACAGCAAAATCAGTTGGCGAAAGTGTAGTATTAGAGCTGTCCAGATATGCGTTTATCGAGCTTGTCAGGAAAAATCCACCTGTTGCCTTGAAAGTTATGGGAGTTTTATCATCCCGTCTTCGCCAGGCTGACCTGCAGATGATTTCTGACCTTGAAAAGAAAAATGAACAGCTTGAAAAAGCCAATATAAAACTTAAAGAGGCAACTAACAAGCTGGAGAAATCCAACCAGGATTTAATGGTGGCAAATAAATTTCTGGGGAAAATTATTTCCGCCTCCCAGTTTTTTATGATTGTTACAGATTCACAAGGGAAAATATTCATATTCAATGATGCAGCCAAGAAAGTATTTGGCTATAACTTCCGGGAAATTGCCGGAACCGGTTTAGAGTCTTTACTTAAGCCTGTTAACAAAAAGGATATCCTGGAGGATATTGAGAAGCGCCTTCACGAGCACAAGGTGTGGTCGGGAAATGTCTTTGTTGAAACCAAAGATAAAAGGAAAATTTTTATAGAACTTGTTGGCGCCAGGGTTTTCAATGAAAAGGAAGAGGCTTTGGCCAGCCTTTATATGGGAAGGGATATCACCGAGGAAAAAAATGTTGAGCGCCAGATGATATTTCTTGAGCGGATGGCTACACGTGGTGAAATGGCGGCCGAGATCGCTCACGAGCTAAACAATTACCTCTCCATCATCCTCGGCAATCTTGAACTTATTCAAATGGAGATACAAGCTGGCAAAACTGAATCTACATCCAAGAAAATCAAATCCATGAAAGAGGGGTTAGACAGGATAACACAGTTTACAGAAAGGCTCATGATGTATTCTCGTCCAGCCTCCAAAAAAGAACTATTTGATTTAAACAGTTTTTTAGAGAATGAACTGTTTTTCGTTAAAGCCCAAAATCGTTTTGATGGTGTAAAATTCATCTTTGATTTCGATCGAAACCTCCCTCCCATAACAGCCGATAAGAGCCAGATACAGCAGGCTTTATTCAACCTGCTTAATAATGCCGCCGATGCTATCGCCAAAAACGCTCCGGGGCAGAAACTTATAACTATCAAAACTAAATATCTACCAGAACAACCATCGGCGCGGATTTCGGTGATTGATAACGGCGAGGGGTTATCTGATGAAAATCTGGGAAGGGTATTCCGCCAGCATTTCACCAACAAGAAAGGTGGTCATGGATTCGGGCTCTTAGCGGTTAAACGGATTATTAAAAGCCATTGCGGGAAGGTTTGGGCAGAACATAATCCTACGGGGGGAGCTATCTTCCATTTCGAGATTCCATTGAAACAAAAACCATGTCCCCAAACGACTACAACCAAGGTTGGTTAAGACAATGGATATACTATTCTTTCTCTTATTTGGCCATCTTTGTGGGGATTTTGCATTACAGACTGACTATATGGCCTCCAGTAAAAATAAATCTCTTGTAATGCTATTATACCATGTGATAATCTACACAGCTTGCTTATGGCTTTTTTTTATCTTCTATTCTTTATTATATAAACCAGGATTATTTTTCAAAATCTCCACACTGGTTTTCTTAGGGGTGGTTTTTATTCAACACTTGCTCCAGGACTTTATAAAATGTCGCATAAACAAAGGCACCAAGCAGGCATTTTATCTTGACCAAATAATGCATCTTTTGGTGCTCTATATTTACAGGATTTTTATCTACTGTTGATTTAGAAAAAAATGAAAATCGATTCGACAAAATATATCTTGCCTTATCTCCCTGATATCTTAATAAAATCATTTTCAAAACCCCAGACCGTCCAGCAAGACATAACCATAACAGGCAGTCTTCTCTTCGCTGACCTTTCCGGTTTCACCGCCATATCGGAGAGGCTTGCCTCCCTGGGAAGGTTGGGGGCTGAGAAACTGGCTGGAATAATAAACAACCGTTTTAATTTATTATTAGGAGTGGTGTTTGCTTACGGTGGTGATGTTATCAAATTTGGTGGCGATGCTTTCTTAGCATTTTTCAGCGGCACCGACAACACCTCCCGCGCATACATGTGTGCAGGTGATTTAATTCATTGGATAACGGAAAACGGTAGAATTTCAACGCCAGTGGGTGATTTCTCGCTTGGTATTCATGCTGGCATAAGCGCCGGCGATATCTATAACCTATATATCGGAGACAAACGCAAAGAACATCTTTTCTGTGGCCTGACTGTGGAGAATGCTTATATGGCCGCTGATACTGCCGGTTTAGGTCAGGTCGCCCTGACTAAACATGTTGCCAGCTCCATAAATGGAATTGACATTACAGAATTAGAGAATGGTTTTTGTATTTGCCGTAAGTTACACAAATCAAATAAAATTAAGTTTGCTACCAGACAAGGATGGGATGATATTTTCAACAAATCTACAAAGCCCTTAGATGAAAATCTCGAAAGATTTGTCATAAATGGTCTCAAAGAGCGGCTCAATTATAATGCTGGCGTTATCGAGGGGGAACATCGAGTACTAACATCTCTTTTTATCGGAGTAAGTTCGTTGAGGGCAAACCTTGAGGCCGACAGCAAAAATTCAGTGTCAGCCATCAACAACTATTTTACTACAATTAATGAAATAATTGAAAAACATGGAGGTGCTTTTGCTCGCTTGGATTCAAGCCATACCTCAGAAAAGATGTTAGCTTTTTTCGGTGCGCCTGTAAGCTCCGGGCATGATACTGAAAACTGCCTGAAAGCAATCATTGAGATACAGTCAATTCTATCTAAACTGAACGAAAATTTTGTCATACCGGTTAAACACCGATACGGCGTGAACACCGGGCTATGTTTCGTTGGCGATGTTGGTGGAGCAAGCCGGCGTGAATATACTGCCATGGGGGATGCCATCAACCTAGCTGCCCGGCTGATGACGGAAGCAAAATATGGAGATGTATTGGTTGGTGAAAAGACGATAACCACCTGTGGAGAAAAATTTATAACCAGCGGGGGTGATTTAGTTCCTGTTAAGGGTAAAGCTGAACCGGTGAGATTATATTATTTAGAAGATCAAATCACAAGAGGTGTTTCTCCCGAACAGATGATAGGTCGCGAGGATGAATTAAAACAAGCACAGGAGTTTATCAATAAAGTAATACAGGGAAACCCCTCGCAACTGTTGATAGCTGGCGAACCGGGGACTGGCAAGTCGCTTCTATGTGCCAATATAAAGCAGATGGCCGCCAGGGCTGGACTTCACTACACTGAAGGAGCCTGTTTTAAGTATTCCGAAAAGACGCCTTACGAGCCATTAAAAACCATTTTATCGGGATTTTTGAATCTGACATCGAGAGCATCCCAAAAACAGCGCAAACAGGCTCTTTTAAGATACCTGAAAAAAATCAACGAGTCTGAATGGGAACCATTGATAGCTCCCTTATTTGATTATTTCCCACCGGCACCTCCACAGTTGAAGAACCTGCCCGAGGATATCAAGAAAGAAAAAATTCGTAATATTCTGTGCCGGCTGTTTTGTGAGATAAATAAAAACAGGTTATCATTGTTGATAATGGAGGACGTTCAGTGGGTTGATAACGCTTCCTTTGAGATAATAGAATCTCTTTTGGGTAAACAATTCGCTCCTGGAGTCGTGTTTTTGTGTCGGCCTGGTGATACATATGAGAAGCTGAAAAATAAGAGCGGAGTTAGAACGATTAAGCTGGCAGGCTTATCACGAGAAAATTCGCAGAAACTGTTTCTATCTGTTCTTAAGGATATTGTCCCGAATCAGGATATAATAGAACGGGTTATCGAAAAGTCGGGTGGTAATCCGTTTTACCTTGAGGAAATGGCTAAGGCTTTCCGGGAACTGGGCGCCAAGAAATTCTCATCATGTGATAATATCCCATCCGGCATAGAATCGGTAATAACAGCCCGAATAGATAACCTTGGCGAAGCAGTCAAAAAGACTGTGCGTACTGCCAGTGTTATAGGAAGGGTGTTTGCCTACAATGTCCTATGTTCGATATATCCTGACCGAAAAAGGATCGGTAAGTTGAGAGGATACTTAGATGAGTTAAGCCATCTTGACTTAACCCCTCTTGAAAGGCGCCAGCCAGTACTTGAATACATGTTCAAGCATATCCTTACCCAGGAGGTTGCATATAACGGCCTACCATTCTCGATTCGTCGTACATTGCACCTGAAAACAGCCGAATATTTCGCTAACAAAAAAAGGAAAGTTAAATGTCAACCAGAAATTCCGGCTCGCCACTTTCTCTTAGCTGGCGAAGATAAAAGGGCATTGCCTTATCTTCTCTTGGCTGGTAAAAAAGCTGCCGCTGAGTTTGCCAATACCGAAGCTATCAAATTTTTTACAAAAGCTCTTCAGATAGCCGAAAAACACAACGCTAATGAATATATTTTGAAAATCCTGCAGAGTCGTGGTAGGCTTGCAAAACATACCAGCGATTTCAAACTTGCAGAAAGTGATTATTTGAGACTGAAAGATATTTCAGGAGAGGACCTCTCAAAAAAGGTTGATGCTTTATGTAACCTCTCCGAGATATACCGACAAATAGCCGATTACGACAAAGCTGAAAAGACTATGGTCGAACTTGAGGAATTGATGCCTGATGATCCTCACATGAAAGTTTTCTGGCTTAACTGCAGAGCGGAGATTGCCCGCCGAAGAGGTAAACTTCAGGACTGCCGAAGACAATTGTGTGAAGCCCTATCTTTGGCCAAGACCTTTAATTCGCCGGCTGATTTAGTGGCACAAATTTATAATAACCTTGGCATCTGTCATTGGAGCCTTGGCAAACTCAAAGAATCGGCCGGATATTATAAATCCGCACTGGCATTATACAGGCAATTAAAAGACCTTGGTGGGCAGTCCAAGATAATTAATAATCTTGGCATAATAAACGATGAGATGGGTAGACTTTGCAAGGCGGCGAAATCATATGAAAAAGCTCAGAAGATTTTTGAAAGGATAGGAGCAACCCGCTCCAGGGCATATGCCTGTGCAAATCTCGGCACCAACCTAACCAGCCGAGGCTATCTGGCCCAAGCGGTTGAGAAACTCAATCTAGCAAGAGAGATTTTTCGGAAAATAGGCGACCAATACAGCCTTGCCTACACCGAGGGTGATATCGGGTTCGTTTATTTCTGCTGGGGAGATTTCGAAAAAGCGATGGATTATTTTAATAAAGCTCTGGATATAGGTCTAAATCTAAAAAATGATGAATTCATACTTGAAACCAAGCTCAGGATAAGCAAACTAATGTTTTTCAAAGGTGATTTAAAATCTGAGGATATATCATCGTTTACCAAAATTGCTCAACAAGTCGGTTCAAACGAACTGGAGATGAGGTCGAAGATATTAAGTGGTTGGTTATATTTAAAATCCGCTGATTTAATTGCTTGTGAAGAGATTATAAATGGGCTAAAAAACATAGCCAGGTTGAATAATTCCCCCGAAATCGAAATAGAAATATCAAAATTGCAGGTTATGTTACTATCGGCAAAGGGAATCAGAAAAACAACTTCCAGATTGCTTAAGTCATCTTTACAAAAAGCGATAAAGAAAGATTTAGCGCTTGTAGTCTTAGAACTGATGGAGATTGGCGAGGCCTGTGGATTAATATCTGATATTCCTGAAAAGCTTACATCTAAGATTATTACCTTGAAAGATCGTATGGAGAAAGATGTTAACAGTTCGATATCTGAAAAAATAAAAGTATCGCATAAAAGAAAAATTGAGTTTATGAGAGCTATAAATCATCGTTGTAAAATATCCAACAAACAGGATAAAATATTGGAAATCTCCCATAAAGTAATGTAACGTTCCGATAATTTTTATCATCTCACGCCCTTGGAAAGGCACATAAAAAATCTACAACTGCATGTCTCACAGTAGGTTACTGCTGGATGTCAAAAAAATAAACAGTCGGCAGATATTGTGCATATAAATTAACCAGAAAAATGAAAAAATGACAACCTCAAAGGGGGAGGAAAAAATGGGAAAGCGAATGATAAAAGTTCTGTTAGGATTAAGCGGTATTACAGTGCTGGTTGTAGCTTTATTTTTATCGGGTTGTTCGCTTAAGTCCCCGTTAATGAGCGATGTTGAAAACAATGACTTAGAGGCAATCCTTTCAGTGGACCAGGCAAAAGAGGCAGGTACTGATGGCCTTGCCAAACCAGATGTTAACGTTTACCTAATTGCATCTTCCTCCAAAAGACATGAATTTGACGATGATGATTTCTCTCTAAGTTTAATATTGGATGGCCAGGAGATAGTGTTCAGTTTCCCTGAAGACGCTATCGATGACGACGATGACAGTGAAATAGAAATTATTGCAGAAAAATGGAACACAGTTAATGGTCCTGTTTTTTACTACATATGTTTGCCATCAGGCCTGGTTTTCGAAGAGCCAATCACTTTGAAACAACCTCTGAGCAATTATGATAATGGGGTTAAGAACCTCTATTGGAAAGACCCAGTGACTAACAAATGGATTGTGGAGGATTTCGAGAGTGTTGTTTCCGGGGTAGTTAAATTTAAGATCAGCCATTTTTCCAAGTATGCCATAAGCGATTAACCTGAGCGAGGAGGATGCACACTGCACAATGGGCCGCCACAAGGCGGCCTTTTTTTATTTCAAGAAGTGGCTTGGGCATCCTGTCTTAGAATTACTCCTGACAGGAGTTGGATTGCTACATTGCCGATAATTAAATTCTTCTAGACAAATCAAAAAGAATGCGTAATTTTAATGGATTCTACATCTTTAACGATAATATATTATAATTCAACGAATTAGTATCTTTTTACTTAAATGTTAAAATATGTTTATGGACTATTTAATTTAACCTATTTCATTATCACAGTTAAGGTTTCGTTTGTCGTTGCTTATAAATAACGCTTGCTGTTTCATAAAGTAACATTTTCGCCCATTCTGTCGATAAGACTATTAACTGAAAAACATGTAGTTGCCAGGGGCATATTGGATAGGAAAGTTAAAAAACATACCATGGTTGACCATTTCAAATCACTTTTTAAAGGAACTGTCATATATGGTTTGATGGGAAGTTTAAGGACTTTTATTGAGTTTTTGCTTTTACCCATCTATGCACGCTTCTTGTTACCCACTGATTTTGGAATACTTGATATTTTAATGATTTTTATAACCATTGGAACGGTCGCCTCAATCCTTGAGCTTTTCAATGCGGTGTTCCGTTTTTACTTCGATGAAAACTCTATTAGCTTTAAGAAGAAAGTTATTTCCACAGCTACATTTTCAGTAATGGTAAATGGGGCTATTATATTCACACTGGCTATTATATTCTCAAAGAGTATAGCCTCGGCGGTCTTAAATTCACCCAATTTGAGCCATCTTTTTATACTCGCAGGAGCATATATATTGCTTGACGCCTCGATAACCATACCATTAAGCCTGACAAGAATCGAGAATAAACCTGGTAAATATGCCTTCATCGCTTTCTTGCAGATCAGCATATTGTTAGTCGGGATTTTCGTCTTCGTTATTCTTCTAAAATGGGGCGTTATTGGAATAATGATATCAAAAGTAATATCAATCATCCTGCCCATGATAGTTTGCTTCTACTGGGCAAGAGGATATATCGGCCTTGAATTTGATTTCGGGCTTTTGAAATCGATGCTGAAATTCTCTATTCCAATGATTCCAGCCGGAGCAGCCATCTGGGGAATAAACAGCTTGAACCGTGTATTCATGCTTCATTATCTTTCTTTAGACCAGATCGGCCTGTTTTCAATAGGTTCAAAATTCGTTGTTCTTATAACTCTTTCCACGATAGCTTTCCAGCTTGCCTGGCCACATTTCGCCTTCTCCAATATGAATTCCAAAAACTCCGGTAAGATGTTCAGTCAGGTGTTCAACGTATTCGCCGCCTTTGGAATATGTCTGGTTCTATTCTTAACAATGTTTGCCGAGCCACTTATTCAAATCGCCACAACACCCGATTTTTATTCTGCGGCCAAGGTTATATTACCTCTGTCCCTGGGAATGTTTTTGTATGGTTTGTTCTATTTCTTTACTACCGGAGTTGTGATATCGAAAACAACCAAAAGGATAATTCCACCCATTACCGCTGCGGTTATTGTTAATATAGCATTAAACAATATCGTTACCCCAAAGTATGGTTTTGTGGGGACAGCCTGGGTGACAACGGCCACATATCTCATAATGGCAGTTTCAATGTTCCTATTCTCGCGACAGGCAGGTTACCTGGTTATTGAATGGAGAAGGTTAATCCGTCTGGCAATACCTTCAGTAGCGGTAATAACCATAGGCACCCGACTATCATCATTTAACAGCATCTATTTTCTTGGTATAAAGGCGTTCATATTCTTAACATTTCCAGCTTTGTTGGTATTGTCGGGTTTCATCGACAAGACATACAGGCAAACCATAAAACAGATTTTTAAACCAAAAAAGATACAAAAAATATCAGAGAAGGAAGAATGTGTGGAATTGTTGGTAGAATAAATCTCAACGGTGATACTGTTAGCTATGATAGTTCAAAAATGATGGTTCAGCTTTTGACTCATCGCGGACCCGATGAGCAAAACCTGATATTTATCGATACCAAAGTCAAAGAAAGGCATTATCTACATGGATTAAATTCAAAGGTAGAGGATTTCGGAGACCTTTTTTTAGGCCATGCCCGTTTATCCATAATCGATCTCTCCACGGGAAGTCAGCCGATGACCGATATTTCCGGCAGATATACGATCGTCTTCAATGGCGAGATCTATAATTATATCGAGATAAAAGATGAGTTATATAAAAAGGGTTGCTATTTTAACACCGCCAGCGATACCGAGGTTATTCTGAATGCCTATAAGATATACGGTCACGATTGCGTTAAATATCTAAACGGTATGTTCGCCTTTGTGATATACGATTCGGACAGAAATACCCTCTTCTGCGCCCGCGATAGACTTGGCATAAAACCATTTTACTACTATTACGATAGCACCAAGTTCATATTCGCCTCGGAGATAAAATCCATTTTAAGCCATAATGACATTAACAGGGAGATAGACTATATTGGAATGGCTGATTATCTGACATTCTTATATACTACCAGAGATACGACATTCTTCAAAAAAATTAAAAGCCTTCAACCGGGATTTACATTAACGCTCGGTAAAGGTGGGCTACTGATAAACCGCTACTGGAAACCGGATCTCGAACCGGATTATACTATGAGCGAAAGGCAGGCTGTTGAAAATCTTCGATATTTGATAGAAGATGCTGTTAAGATACATATGCGAAGCGATGTGCAGATCGGGGCACATCTCTCAGGAGGAGTGGATTCATCGGCAATAGCAAGCATTGTCTCGAAACTTTATGATACAGAGCTTTATACATTCACGGGCAAATTCAACGAGGGAGAATTATATGATGAGTCAGCTTATGCTATTGCTGTTGCAGATGAGATAAAATCGAAAGTTTTTATGATTACGCCCACAGCTGACGACTTAATCGACCACATTGCCAGAATTGCCTGGCATCTCGACATACCGGTGGTTGGCCCGGGAATATTCCCCCAGTATATGGTCTCGAAAATCGCCGGTTCGAAATTAAAAGTCGTATTAGGCGGTCAGGGCGGAGATGAATTATTTTTAGGCTATCCAAGATATAT